>CAKRRX010000048.1 GCA_934394595.1 uncultured Blautia sp.
GCATAAACGTCTGCGCCAGGTAGAATACAGGACACAGGCTCCGGATCATCCGATCCTGTGGTCCGCAGATGAATCTTATTACCTGAAATTCTACATCTTCCAGGTATGCAATGACAGGTAGAAGTCTAAAAGCCTTGAAAACGTTGAATTTACAAGGAAAACGGGGAATTGCATTATATTGAAAACTATCGTAAGTTATCGTGAAATGGTGTAATTTGTTAAAAAAATGGTGTATAGAATGGCGTATGAAAATCGTAAATAATAACACATCATCAATGAAGAGATCGCTGTACAAATATGTATGGCGTTCTTTTTTTATGCTTAAGAGTGCAGAGATAAAACTATCATTTTATTTAAAGTTGTGTCCAAAATATACAAAACACAAACATTAAAATTGTATAATATGTCTATACAATATTGACAAATAAGCGAAAATGTGCTATACTAATAAAAACTGAATTAGGATTATATCTAGTTGAATAGATATTTACAGCAACCAATATAAAAAAAGTTTGACACGATTTTGTAGTGTTAGTTTCTTTTATATTGGTTGTTTTTTTGTCTGAAATATAAAATAGGATAGTAGGGAGAAAATAATGGAAATCTATACGAGTAATCCGAATCAAAAGAAAGTAACAATACATAAAAAAGAATGCAGCAAAAAAGAAAAATATGCAATGATTAATATAGAAGCACTTAAAAATGCACTGAATGATTTAAGTGCTATGGCTACCGAATTATGGTTATATTTTGCAAAAAATCAGAATCACCATAATTTTTGGTTGTCTATGGTGGATGTAAGAAATTTTTCTGGAATGAGTGTATCATCTTATCATAGAGCTGTTAATGAATTAATTGAGAAAGGTTATTTGATCAAAGCTCAAACTACTCAAAATCAGTATGAATTTTATGAAGAGCCTCAAAGTATTGAAGCAGAATAGGGATATAGTTCGTTTTGAGTATAGGGTGTATTAATTATGAGTACATTATAAAGTAAAAATGAATAGAGAAATATTATATATAATACACTTTATATTACATATTATGCAGAAGTTAGAAATATCAATTTAGAATCAAATAAGAGTAAAGTTATCGTTACTCTTGACAGAGTACCGATGTGAAGGAGTAAAAGAATGACAAGACAAGAAATGATTGATAGATATGCTGAAATTCAATGTTGTACTTTAAATCAGGCAGCAGATCGTATAGATGCCTTTACAACCGTTTTAATAGAGGGACTTGAAGAAGACGGGAAAGTATGGGTGAAATGGTTAGGTACATTTAAAGTTGGTAAGTATAAGGCACATACAGCATATGATTTTAAAAGGAAAAAGAGCATTATAATACCGGAACACAATACAGTGAAATTTACTCCGGCAATTCAGTGGAAAAAGGAGTTATGCAGAAAGGAGATAAAAAACGATAGGAGTATGTAAAATAAAGCTACGTACCATATGGTTTATGTATGTTGGTTGTTCTTTGCAAATATATAACAAAATATTAATTTCTTTGTTCAAAAATATGCTCGAACCGAACAGGAAAAAATAGGGAGCTATTTGTATATAGGTACTGAAAAGTAAACAAAATATTTTTTATCCGAAGTGAAGAAAATATTATTTGCTATTCTGTATATTTTTGAGTTCTTCCATATATTTGTTAAATTGTTCTATGCGTTTACGGGATTCTGAATCAGCTCTTTTTTTGGCTTTCTGTGTTTTGAGTTCATCATATAAAATGATGGCTATGAGGAAAAGGATAGATACCAAAAATGTCATAAGAATATGCCCTTTTTTCTTTCAATGTAGCATGTTAAGTAAAAGGATGCAAGGGGATTTTTGCCAATTCTTTGAAGAGAAGAATGAGTGGAGGAGGATGTATATTAATGTGTTATTGCTGTTTTGGAAGTTGTGTATCAAAAGTCAATATGAAAAAAAGTATCAAAATAGAGGTACGAGAAAAAGTATCAAAAATGATTGACACATTAACATTTTAGTACTATTATGAAAGTATCAAAATAAACGAACGATTAAATTGATACGAATGGGGCTGAAACAATGTGTAAAATTTATGGATATGCCAGAATTAGTACAAAAAAGCAAAGTATTGATAGGCAGATAAAAAACATTAAGAAACAGTGTCAAAAAGCGAAGATTTATTCAGAAGCATACACCGGAACAACGGTAGACCGTCCTGAATGGCGAAAACTACTTAAAGTTGTAAAATCTGGTGATACAATCATCTTTGACAGCGTATCTCGAATGAGTAGAAACGCTGA
Source organism: uncultured Blautia sp. (assembly GCA_934394595.1). Taxonomy (GTDB): domain Bacteria; phylum Bacillota; class Clostridia; order Lachnospirales; family Lachnospiraceae; genus Blautia_A. The sequence continues at coordinate 2,276 of CAKRRX010000048.1, forward strand.
AGAAGGTATTAAACAGTATTTTGAACTTTATGAAAAGGGAATTGCGCTTATCTTTCTAAAAGAGGGATATATCAATACAGAAGTGTTTGCTAGTACTAGTAAACAGATGATTCCGGAAACGGGTAATGATATAGCAGATATTTATATTGAAGCCACCAACAAAGTTATTAAGTTGTTGGCAGAAAAGCAGATTGCAAAAGCCTTTGAACAAGCTCAAAAAGAAGTCGATGATTTAAAGGTTAGAACACGTGAAGGCATGGAAACAAAACATGCTGCGGAGAAAATCAGAGAAGCAAGAATTGGTAGAACCTATGTTACTACTAAGTACAAAGAAATGAAAGGCAGGATTAAGAAGATGGCTAAGTGCTATGATGGTACAATGTCAGATAAAGAGGTCATGGAAATCTTAAAACTTGCCAGAAATACATATTACAAGTACAAAAGAGAAATTGATGCAGAAATGTAGTAAAGACTAGAGTGGTGGGGAAACTTGCCACTCTTATTTTTATTGACTGGTTGTATTTTGTTGATATGTATAGCTACTGTGTGTGGATCGCATGGAATGGGGGATCTTAGAAAAATATTAAAAATGGTTGATAATATGACTTTTTATACATTAAGGCGGAGTAGTTTTCACTGGATTTTTGCCTGTATTTACGTATCCACTATTGGGGGACGGGAAGCGGCAGGGGCTAAGGGATATGAAAACATTTTTTTGAGGCATCTATCTATTTTTTGTCCCTTACGAGGTCTTTATCAATCTCACCTCTCAAAAACTACGTCGAACAAAAAAGACCCGGAGAAAACCGAGTCTTGAAATTAGTCACTTGATTACATTTTTGTGTCCGCAGTAATCACATTTATAAGTGTTGTTGTATAAATTTGTGCAATGAATAGGGCGATAATCATTATATATTACTTTACTACAGTATGTGCAGCGAAATTCACCGCCAGAGTATTTTTTGGAACTGTTGCCTGCAAAAAAATTATAAATTGTGCTCACAATAATGATAATTACAAGAACTGATAAGATTACGTTTTTGGGAGATTTCTTTGTTCGGTTTGTGTTCATTTTTATATTCGCCCCTCTCTGAAAGTTGACCAAAAATGGAATAAGTTGACCATTGGATGTATACATTATAGCTTAAGCCTCTGATATAATCAAGGTAAAAATATGGTTTAAAAAGTTGACTCATATTGGAAAATGAGGTAGGTGTATGGGGTTTGGCGATAATCTGAAGCGGTTACGGCAAGAGAATAATTTAACGCAAGAGCAATTAGCAGAAAAAGTGGGAATCAGTAAATCATCAATATCATTTTATGAACATTCTAAAAAGACACCCTCTCCAGATATTGTGGCACAGTTTAGTGAAATCTTTCATGTATCTATGGATGTGTTGATGGGAATTGATAAACCATTGAAAGATCAGTGTATTGATGTATCGGGACTAACGCCGAAAGAGATTAAAGTTCTTGAAAATTTAGTGGATGTAATGAGAAATAAAAGAAATTGAGAAGCCTGGCGTATGTCGGGCTTTTTATTATGGAGGATATATGATAATCACAAACAATTATGAATTGACATATAAAAAAAGTATTATGTTATAAACAACCTGGCGAAAGTTTATTGCCCGGATTGCAGCGGTAAATTGAAGGTAATTGGCAGCAGGAAGCGTACTATAAAGGATATTTTTGGCGAACAATATATTTTTAGCTTGCGGCGTATGAAGTGTGAAAAATGTAATACAATACATACGGAGATCCCAGATTGCATGATTCCATACAAACAATATTCTAAAAATGCGATTAAAACCGCTATAAATGGTCAGTGTGATTATTACAATATGGAAGATAGTACAGTTTTTCGATGGAAAAAACAGAACATACCCGATTTGCAATGACTTTACAGCTTTAAGGAGATAAAATGCACTTCTGGAGGTGCATCAAAATTGAAAAAGAAATCAAAGTATATAATCTTAGTGCTGCTTTTGCTAATTGCTGGCATTTTCATATTGCCTATGATATGTGGTGATGATAACATTCCAAATCCATTATCTTTTCTGACACCGGATCAAGATGCGGAAGAATGGAATGGTAATCAAGAATTACCACAATCAGGAAGAAATGAAGAGGTTATTGTTCCGGGGTTTGATAGCCTTGTATGCTACGCCGACCAGACGAAACAAAAGGTGAATTTTTATAACCCAAAAGAAAATTCGTGTCTTATGCGGATGACTCTATACGCAGATAGTCGAAAACTTTGGAGTAATGACGGCTATCTTGAACCGGGCAAAGGGTATTATGAAATTGATTTTTCAGAACCTTTATCATCTGGTTCATATGACGGGACACTACTTGTGGAGTGTTTTCTGGCAGATGGGACAGCTTGTAATTCAGTAAAAGTAGAATTTACTATGAATGTGGAGGAAAAACAAACATGAAGAAGAAATGTATTTCTTTGGTAATGGCGGCATGTATGATAATAACGCCTATCACAGTAAATGCGGCAATGAGCGATGGGGAATATTATTATGTATCTACCTATGACGATGGAACAGCAAGCAGTGAATTATCATATGTTCAGGAGTCAAGCTATTTGGTAAAAATCCCTTTACGGATCAATAACATTGTAGAATCTGGATATGTATTCACAGCAGATTCTATAAACATTCTGGACAACCAGACTGTCAACGTGTATGTTGAAAATAGCTCTGTAAATATGACAAATGAGAGAGGCGATATATGTAGCCTAGAACTGAGATGTAGTGACAATCAGGGAAAGCAGGGGCTTGTGGGAACATTTAAAAACGGAGAAACTACGTCATCAGTCACAATGAATGCTCAAATGAGTCCAGGAGCAAGAGCTGGTTCGTACGTAGGAACGGCTGTATTCACCGTAAAATTAGAGTAAGTAATATATAGTAGCATACAAGGAGAAAGAGGATAGGACTTAATTGCCTATCCTTTTTGTTTTTTTGTGTGTTAAGCGCATAAGGAGTGGTGGGGATAATGCTAAAAGTGTTTTTTATAACAGCACAGAGAAGAAGATTGCAATATTGAGATTCTAGCAGTAGCATAACTAAGATGTTACAAAAATATTAAAAAAATGTGCCGCAGATATTGACAAAACAATAATATATGATATAATATAATAAAATTTAATAGTTTCCGTCTTGTTTATGATGGACGGGTGCAGCAGTTTAAAAAAAGGAAACCAGACACAACTATAGGTTATTCTTTTGGAAAACTGCTTTTTTTGCGTCCAAAAGAAGGAAGAGAGGAAACATGGAGAAAGTATTATTAAGCGTAAAAGAATTTTGTGAATATTTAGGAATAGGGCAGACAAAAGCACGCCAGTGTTTAAATACACCGGGGTGTCCATATACACTAAGGGTCGGAAATCGCATATATGCTCACAAGCCAAGCCTTGATAAATATTTGGTAAACTGCGCCAAATCTGGGGTAGCGTTTTAAGGGGGAAAGTGCTAGAATATGATGTGTTATTATTTGCGATTTTCCGAAAAAGGAGTATGTGTATGGGAAAATCGCTAAATGGGAAAGAGTTAGGAACAGGAATTACACAAAGAAAAGATGGAACTTATCAGGCGAGGTTTGTAAATCGTTTTGGTAAGCGCCAAAGCCTTTATGCTAAGACACAGACAGAGATCACAAAAAAGTTAAGAGAAGCGCAGTATGAGGATCAGAAGCAGATCAATGTTGTAACATCGAATATGACACTGGATGAATGGTATGAAGTATGGATGGAAACTTGCAAAATGCACTGCAAAGACACATCCAGACGTACATATGCGATTCAATATAACCGATTAAGACCGGGGTTAGGATGGCGCAAACTAACCAATCTAAATAAAGTGAATATTCAACAGACATTTAACGAACTTAAATCAGACGCTTCTCGAAGATCCTGTAAAGCGCTGCTTGTAGATATGCTGAATTGTGCAGTTGATGCAGATTTATTAGTGAAAAATTGTGCAGTGTCTATTAGCACTAAATTAGAAGGAAAGGCACAACAGGAGAAAAGGATTCTTTCTAATGAAGAGGTGCAAATCCTCTATGAAGAAACTATAGAGGATAGCTCAATGTATCCTTTTTTTGCAGTAGCATTGAACACTGGGATGCGAAGTGGTGAAATCTTAGGTCTGACGTGGGATTGTGTGGACTTTGAAAAGAATGAAATTCTTGTGAAAAGGACACTGTGTTACTTGCCAAATGATGGTCAAAATGGTATATATGAGCTACATACACCAAAGACGAAAGCTGGCAATCGTATAATACCTATGACAAAGGTGTGTAGGGAAGCATTGCTCATAAGAAAAAGTATTATGGAACAAGTGTCCAGCCGTCATAAACCGCAAAAGGGATTTGAAAATTTGGTGTTTGCATCAAAGACAAACCGACCGCTAAACCACAGTAATATAAAGACTGCAGTTAATTATATAGTGGATCGGATAAACAGAAAAAATCCTGATTTGAACTTTGAACATTTTACACCACATTGTTTGCGTCATACATTTGCGACAAATTGTATTCAAGCTGGAATGCGCCCAAAGACATTGCAGAAGATATTAGGTCATAATTCGTTACAAATGACAATGGATTTATATTGCCATGTGAGGACTGAAACATTATATGATGAGTTGCAGCTTGTTAGTGAAATGGCGTAAAAATGGTGTAAAATGAAAGAAAGAAGGTGGAAAACCTTGATTTTACAGGAGTTTGAGAGTGGATATCAATAATTCTATATTTTCCAGGTATGTAATGACCGTTGACGCAGGTTATGATGATGCCATTTTCAGAAGGCATACATGTTTTGAAAGAAAGAAGGGCTTTTATTGAAAGAAAAATTTATCAGGTTTATGCAGGGGCGTTATGGAGTAGATGAGTTTGCGAAATTTACTATTGGTGCGGCTTTTGTGGTGATTGTGATCACTTTGTTTACCGGATCTGCAAGTCCGGTAGGGGCTACCCTGAATTTCCTGGGGCTTGCCACTATTGTGTACACTTATTTCCGCATTTTCTCCAAGAATATCCAGAAGCGTTATGAGGAGAATCAGAAATTCCTTTCTGCTACCGCCGGTATCCGGAACCGTTTCCGCAAAGGAAAAAAGGTGATGGAGCAGCGCAGGGAGCAGGGTAAGGAATATCGCATTTATACCTGTCCCAGCTGCGGGCAGATCGTCCGCATTCCCAGGGGAAATGGAAAAAAAGTGGAGATCCAGTGTCCGAAGTGTCACAGCAAATTTATAAAGAGGCGCTGAAATGTTTGGTTATATTGTGATGAATAAGCCGGAGATCCGGTTTAAGGATTTTGACCTTTATAAATCCTTTTATTGTGGGCTTTGCAGAGAATTAAGAGAAAAATATGGCATTTCCGGGCAGCTTACCATAAGCTATGATATGACCTTTGTGGTTCTTTTGCTTTCCGGACTGTATGAGCCGGGAACTCAAAAGGGGACTTCCCGCTGTATTCTCCATCCGGTGAAAAAGCAGGTTGTCCGCAAGAACCGGTTTACAGAATACTGCGCAGACATGAATGTGATCCTTACCTATTACAAATGTCTGGATGACTGGAACGATGACCGGAAATTTGTAAAGCTGGGTTATGCGAAGCTTCTGGCAGGAAAAAATAACCGCCTGAAGCAGCTTTATCCGGAAAAAGCAGAGAAAATCGTCTGTCTTCTGGATCAGCTTTCCTGCCTTGAGAAGGCCGGCGAGACAGACGTGGATAAAATGTCCGGGATTTTTGGCCATATTATGGAAGAAATTTTTGCATACAGACAGGATGAATGGGAAAAAGGCCTTCGAAGAATGGGATTTTATCTTGGAAAGTTCATTTATCTTCTGGATGCATATGATGATGTGGAAGAAGATGTGAAAAACAAAGATTACAATCCTTTTTCTGAGAAATATAAAATGGAAGGGTTCGAAGAGGAAGTACGCCAGATCTTGATCATGATGCTGGCAGAAGCCTGCAGGGAGTTTGAGAAATTTCCTGTTATCCGATATGGCGATATCCTTCGGAATATTCTGTATTCCGGAGTGTGGTGCCGTTTTGAGGAAGTGAGCAAAAAGCGCAGGGAAGAACGGGAGAAAGAAGATGTTAGATCCATATAGTGTGCTGGGGGTTCCGAGGAATGCTTCAGATGAAGAAATAAAAAAGGCATACAGACGCCTGAGCCGTAAATACCACCCCGATGCCAATATCAACAATCCGAATAAGGATCAGGCAGAGGAGAAGTTTAAAGAAGTCCAGCAGGCCTATGAGCAGATCATGAGGGAGAGAGAGTATGGCACAGGAAGCCAGAATGCCGGTGGTTACGGTGGGTATGGCGGTTACGGTGGTTTTGGAGGCTTTGGCGGTCAGCAGCGCAGTACTTATGAGGACGAAGAGAGTGTCCGCAGACGTGCTGCAGCGAATTTTATCCAGAGCGGACATTATCAGGAAGCGATGAATGTGCTTGGTTCTCTTTCCCAGAAAAATGGGGAGTGGTACTATCTTTCCTCTATGGCGAATATGGGCCTTGGAAATAATGTAAGGGCTCTGGAACAGATCCGTGAGGCGGTTCGTCTGGAGCCGGGAAATCAGGAGTACCGTATGCTGCTGAGCCGGATGGAAGGCGGCGGCACCTGGTATCAGACACAGCAGGGGCCTTTTGGAGGAATGCCTTCCGGAGGAGATGACATGTGTGTAAAGCTTTGCCTTGCAAATGCCGCATGTAATCTTTGCTGTCCGGGAAGCTTTATGTGCTGTTGATGGAAAATGCTGTCAATAGTAAAGGATTCCTTGTACTAAAGTGAAATAATAATTCTTTGCGTTAACGTGAAAAAATAATTGACAACGGGATTTACCCGTATTACACTGTTAAAGCGTGAAGCAGATGTGACAGTGGTGAGGCGCGAAATGCCCGGAACCGGTGTTTACAGTGATAGGAGGAATCAGATAATGAGTATTCGTATTGGTATCCTGGGATATGGCAACCTGGGACGAGGTGTAGAGTGTGCGATCAAGCATAATCCGGATATGGAGCTTGTGGGAGTGTTTACCCGCCGTGATCCGAAGACTGTTGAGATCCTGACTAAGACAGCCGGGGTTTATTCTGTAGATGATGCAGAGAAAATGAAAGACCAGATTGATGTTATGATCCTGTGTGGTGGAAGTGCTACGGATCTTCCGGAGCAGACCCCGAAATTTGCACAGTGGTTTAATGTTGTGGACAGCTTTGATACACATAAGAGAATTCCGGAGCATTTTGCTAATGTGGATAAGGCTGCAAAGGAGAATGGCCATGTAGGAATCATTTCTGTAGGCTGGGATCCGGGAATGTTTTCTCTGAACCGTATGTATGCAAATGCAATCCTCACCAATGGAAAGGATTATACTTTCTGGGGCAAGGGTGTAAGCCAGGGACATTCTGATGCTATCCGCCGTATCAAAGGCGTAAAGGATGGTAAGCAGTATACGATTCCGGTAGAGTCTGCGCTGGAAGAAGTAAGAAGCGGCAAGAATCCGGAGCTTACCACCAGAGAGAAGCATACAAGAGAGTGCTTTGTAGTAGCTGAGGAGGGTGCTGATCTTGCCAGAATCGAAAATGAGATCAAGACCATGCCGAACTACTTTGATGAATATGATACAACTGTACATTTCATTTCTGAGGAAGAACTGAAGCGTGACCACAGTGGAATTCCTCACGGCGGATTTGTGATCCGTACCGGAAAGACCGGCTGGAATGATGAGAACAGCCATGTGATCGAGTACAGCCTGAAGCTGGATTCCAATCCGGAGTTTACTTCTTCTGTGATCATTGCCTATGCAAGAGCTGCATATCGCATGAACCAGGAAGGCCAGAAGGGCTGCAAGACAGTATTTGATGTTGCACCAGCATATTTAAGCGCTATGAGCGGGGAAGAATTAAGAAAGAATCTTCTGTAATAACTTACAGGAATCTTTTGATCTGTGGTGGAGACAGTTCCGAAATTTGTAGGAACTGTCTCTTTTTTTACCAAAATGTTGTGGATAATTTACAGAGTTGTACTTTACAGTTGACGAAAGCAAATGCTTGTAATATAATTAGCTACATAAAGATGTAACAACTTTGTAAAAACTTGCAATGAAAATGAAGAGATTCTAGTAAGGAAGGTAAATATGCAGAATAAGAAGAAAGTCAGGCTGTGGGGCATTTTGTTTTTATTGATGCTTCTGACAGTCGGTTTTACCTGTCAAGCTACATCAAGGGATGTACAGGCTGCCAAGAGAACCGGTTTTCGTACAAGTAAAGGAAAGACCTATTACATTGACGCAAATGGAAAGAAGCATAAAGGCTGGCTGACTCTGAAAGGGAAGAAATATTATTTTAATAAGAAGACAGGCGTTCAGGTAAAGGGCTGGATGAAAGACAGCAAGAAAAGAAAGCGCTATTTCACCAGCAAGGCCGGAGCTATGGTTACCGGCTGGCTGAAGAATTCTAAGGGGCAGAGGCGCTATTTTGCCCCGTCTACCGGCTTTATGAAGACCAAATGGCTGAAACTGAATGGAAAGACATATTATCTCTATTCCGGCTCCGGTATCGCAGCCACAGGCTGGGTGACAGACAGTAAAGGAAGGAAGAGATATTTTTCCAAGACCGGAGTGATGGCTACCGGCTGGCTGACCAGCTCGTCCGGCGTGAAGCGGTACTTTAACAAGACTTCTTCTACTTCTACCAATGGTATTATGGCTACCGGCTTTACTACGATCGGAAGCGCTACCTATTATTTCTACAGCAGTTCCGGAGCTATGGCTACCGGATGGGTAGAAAATACAGATAAGGGAACCAAGTATTACTTTGACCCAAGCTCTGGTGTGATGTACACAGGTATTCAGACCATTGACGGTGTGAAATATGAGTTCTCCAGCACAGGAGTACTGGTAGGGGAGAAGCAGGATGATCCTGCACCATCTCCGAATGGCAATACCGGAAGCAAGACTATTAAGAATTATCTTGCCGGTGCATTACAGCCAGTAGGGCAGGCTCTTTATGTATGGGGCGGCGGCTGGAACGATTCCACCAGAAAGGGACTGAGCCCTACTATGACTCAGTGGTACAATAAGTGGACATCCAATCCATCCGGATATGATTACAACAATTACCGTAACCTTTCCACTACTAACAGAGCCAAGGGCTTTGACTGCTCCGGCTTTGTAGGCTGGTCCGCATATCAGGTTATGCAGACGCAGTCCGGTGTAGGATATGGATATACAGTTGTTTCCGGAGAGATCGGAAGCTATTATAAGGGTAAAGGCTGGGGAAGCATTATCACACAGTCTTACCTGTCAAAGAATGGCTGGACATTGAAGCCTGGTGATATCGGCTACAATGATGGACATACCTGGATCGTGATCGGACAGTGCAGTGACAAGAGTGCGGTTATTGTACACTCCACACCTCAGGCGGGTGTACAGATTTCCGGAACCACCACACCTACCGGAAGCTATTCCAGTGAGGCGGTTGCTCTGGCGAAGAAATACATGTCCATGTATTCAGGCTACAGCATTTTCAATTATCATCCATCTGTTGGAAATTATATCCGTAATGGTAACTTCCTGAGATGGAATGGCAATACACTTTCTGATCCGGATGGCTACTATGATATGACTGCCGATCAGATTCTGTACGATCTGTTTGGAAAATAAAAAGATGAGATTCACAGAGAAAGCTGGCTTGTTGGCCGGCTTCTCTTTTTTTATACAGTTTTCTGCAGTACTGCTGGAGAGAAATTTTTTTTCAATAAGGCTGAAATGGAAAATACAAAGTTATTACAAAATGTTACAGAAATTTAAAATTTATTTCGATTTGGGGTTGAAATCTTTTCAAACCTGTGCTAATATGTAGCAAGATTAATTAATTGTTGCAAACATATTACGAATTAAGTAGTTTAGATTATCAATAAGATTACGAGGGTGATAAAACATGAAGAAAAGAATTGTATGTCTGACACTGGCGATTTTAATGTGCGGCTCACAGGTAGTCAGCGTAAGCGCTGACAGAGAGAGCGACTTAAGAGAAGAGCAGGCCTGGACAAGCCAGCAGCTTGATGCTACATATTCCCGCATGAGTGTTCTTTGGGAGCAGAAACAGCAGCTTGAGAATCAGATCGCATCTCTGAATTCTGATCTTGTAAATGTTATGGTCTCCATTGAAACACTGGAAGGAGATATCACTGCAAAGCAGGCTGAGATTGAGAAGACACAGGGTGACCTGACCAAGGCTCAGAATGCCAAAGATAAGCAGTACAGTGCTATGAAAAAGCGTATCCAGTATCTCTATGAGAAAGGCGGAAATAATGCCTGGTTCCAGATGATGCTGAACGCAGACAATCTGGCAGATCTTCTTACCAGAGCTGAGTATACACAGCAGATGTATGAGCAGGACAGAGAGAGCCTTCAGAAATATGCAAGAACCATCGAAGAGGTTCAGAAGCTGGAAGAACAGTACGAGCAGGAGAAAGCTGATTTCGAGACTATGAAGCAGGAATATGAGGATCAGCAGTCCAATCTTCAGTATCAGCTGGAGGTAACCCGTGCAAATAGTGCAGACTGTGAGAATGAGATCGCATATGCACAGCAGCAGGCTACCGAGTATGCGAACCTTCTTGTACAGCAGCAGGCTGAGATCGAGCAGCTTGAGGCTGAGCGTATTGCAGCAGAGGAAGAAGCAAGACGCCAGGCAGAGGCTGAGGCAGCCGCAGCTGCAGCAGCTCAGGAGTCTGATGGTGGATCTGATGAGGATTCTACCGGTGATGTACAGTATGACGAAGAGGGCAATGTGATCAGCAGTGATTCAGGAAGCTCCACTGATTATGAATACGATGAGTATGGTAATGTGATTGACTCTGATAATACCGTGGACACCAGCTCCTATGACAGTGATTCTTCTGACAGCTCCAGCAGCTCCGATAGCTCTTCTTCCAGCAGTTCTTCCGGTTCCGGATCTTCTGTTGTAGATTATGCTACACAGTTTGTTGGTAATCCATATGTATGGGGTGGCACAAGCCTTACCGGTGGTGCTGACTGCTCCGGATTTGTTCAGAGCGTATATGCGAACTTTGGCGTAAGCCTTCCCAGAACTTCCTATGAGCAGCAGAATGCAGGTTACGAAGTATCTTATGCAGATGCTCAGCCTGGAGATCTGATCTGCTACGGCGGACATGTTGCAATTTACATGGGCAACGGACAGATCGTACATGCATCCAATGCCAGAGACGGAATCAAGATCAGCGATAATGCTGCATACAGAACCATCACTTCTGTAAGACGTCTTGTATAATTTCTATAAAAATATCATTTCCCTCCCAGTGCAAGAGCCGGGAGGGAATTTTTTACTTTAGGCTTTAGCCACGCAATAACAAAAATTGCAGATAGGGGTTGACAGGGAATGTGACCAGTGGTATTATGATGCCAGTATAATTCCATATTGAACATATTAAGTGCTGGTAGCTGTAAGCTGGCAGAAAGAGGGAATCAGGTGAGAGTCCTGAGCGATCCGGTCACTGTAACAGAGGAGCGAATCTCATAGTCCATTGTACATATGTATGAGAAGGAGAGAGGATGCGATGATGCTGAAGTCAGGAAACCTGCTTAGTATGGCGAGGTTAAACTTCCGATGAAAGTGTAACAACCAGTTTTAGGGAATCCGCAGCCCTGAAATGTTGCCCGCTTTTATGAGCGGACATTTTTTATGGAATATCGCCTGTTCAGAAGAATTATACAGATTAAATGGCAGGCGATACTACTTCGGATGAACCCGTTCCCTCCGCGTATATTATGAACGGATCATATTCTACCTCGGAGTAGCATCGCTCCCCCTCTTAAGTAAATAAGGATGAATTTCAGAAGCCGCGTCAGCGGTATTTTTTTTACACATTTATAAGCTTTAGATTGTTTTGTCAGGATGTGAGAAAGGAGAGCAAAGAAATGGAAAAAAAATACTGGGAAGATAAGGAATACTCATATTTCAGCCATAAGAAATGTGAATTTTTCCCCTGCCACAAAGGAGCAGATCCGGAAGATTTTAACTGCCTGTTCTGTTATTGCCCCCTTTATGCACTGGGGGACAAGTGTGGTGGGAATTTTCGTTATACAGAGAAGGGGATTAAGGACTGTACCAATTGCCAGCTTCCTCATAAACGCAAGAATTATGGATATGTGACGGGGAAATATCAGGAACTGGCAACTTTGATGCAAGAGATAAGAGAAAGAGAAGAGGAAGCATCAGAGTAGGATATATCGGGAAAGAAGCTTTGCAAAAAAGTAGTTTTACAAAAAAGAAATATTGTCTATATAAGAAAGAGACTGTCGTACAAGAGCGATAGCCTCTTTTTATATAGATGAAAATGAGTCTTACCGAATACTAAGGAGCATTTTTAATTTGGGAATCTGGTTGTTCAAAATCAGACTCTCCGGGAACATAGCCTGATGGACAAAGTCTGCCGCATAGGTAAAATCTCCGATGTGTTCTGCTCCGTGGCTGTCACTGGATAATACGATAGGAACCAGGTACTTGCGGCAGTAAAACAGGATGGCGGCGCAGTTCTCTTTAGTGTCTCCGCGGTAGCCGTAAGGGGCAAGAGAAGCCTCATTGATCTCCAGGATTACCTGATTTTCGCCGGCTGCATGGATGACCTTATCATAATCGATGGAATACTGGGTATTGTCTATGTGCCCCAGAACCTTTACCACAGGGTTCTTCATTGCCCCAAGGAGAGCCTGGGTGTTTTCTTCCTTGTCCGATGGATGAAAATTCTGGGTGTGCATGCTGGCGATGGCGTAATCCAGCCGGTTAAGAAGCTCCTGATCCAGATCCACTCTGCCATCGGTATCCAGAATATTCAGCTCGATCCCGTACAACAGGTCTACCCCGAAGCGCTTCCGCGGGGAATAGGTAAGGCTGCGAAAATAAGAGGGAGTCCCGGAGGCCAAAGTGGCAGGCCCGTGGTCAGTAATGCCAAGAAGCTTCAGCCCCTTGCGGGAGGCTGCTTTTGCCATGTCGCTGATGGTACAGCTGGTGCCATGTCCACTGGCGACGGAGTGGGTATGTATATCAGAAAGATACATGAAAAAATCATCTCCTGTTCTGGAAATTCTTGATTTCAGTATGGCAGAGTCCCTGGAACCTGTCAATAGGAAAAACAGCAAAAATACATAAAACAAACAAAAACAACATATAAACACATGCAAAACCACACGATAAAAGAAAATAAATGTTGTTTTTATTGACACTTAAAAAGAGGAATAGTATAATCAAAAAAGAACAACAGAAATTACGGACGGGTAAAAACAAAGGTTTTGTACGTTTTTTGACAGGAGGTACATATGGGATACACAGATAACATGTCCCCGGAGATGAAACAGCGTATTGTTCAGGAACTGGTACCAGGCAAGCAGATTTCGCTGGCTCATATTATTGCCAATCCGGATAAGATCCTTTATACCAAGTTAGGGCTGGATCCGTCTCTGGATTATTCCCGCGCTGCTATTGGAATCATGACCGTAAGCCCTGCAGAGACCGCTATTATTATGGCAGATATCGCCATGAAGTCTTCTGGGATCGAGCTTGGATTTGTAGATCGTTTCAGCGGTAGCCTGATCATCACAGGTACAGTATCAGAGGTGGAGGCTTCAACCAGTGCTATACTGGACTATGTGGGAAATAAGCTGGGCTTTACCTTATGCCCTATTACAAGGACCTGATGTATTATGAAGAAAATGGTTCTGATCGGCCGCAGTGAGGCTGGAAAGACAACTCTTACCCAGGCACTGCGTGGAGAAAAAATACATTATCATAAAACACAGTATGTAAATAATTTTGATGTGATCGTGGATACGCCAGGTGAGTATGCCCAGACCAAGGGACTGGGACATGCCCTGGCGTTGTATACTTATGAGTCTGATATTGTGGGACTTCTGGTGTCGGCTACAGAGCCTTACTGCCTATTCCCGCCCTGTATCACCTGTATGGCCAACCGTGAGGTGATCGGGATCGTGACCAAGATCCACGATCCTGATGCAAATGTAAAGCTTGCCACATCCTGGCTGCAGCTTGCCGGCTGCAAGAAGATTTTTTATGTTGATTCCAAACAGCAGGAGGGAATCCCGGAAATCCTGGAATATCTCAGGGAGGATGGAGATGTGATGCCCTGGGAAGAAGGGGGAGAGGCGAATAAAGCAGTCGGTAAAGAAAACTGCCCTTAACCCCTAAAATGTGGTAAAAACAGGAAAAACCACGAAAAACAACACAGATAGCACAAAGAAATTCCACATAAAACAACATAAAACAACAGAAAAACCTTGACTTATACTGTGGAATGGTGTAAACTTACATCATAACCCAAAAAGTAACAGGCTAGCTATGCGCAGCCATAATAAGTTACCCGGTGCGGTACTATAAAATACATAATCCACCGCACCTGAATGTGCTTAAGGAGGAAAAAAGCATGGTAAACGAATACGAAATCAAAAAACAGATTTGCGACATCGGAAGAAGAATCTATAACCGTAACATGGTTGCAGCAAATGACGGTAACATCTCTGTAAAACTGAATGATAACGAGTTCCTTTGCACACCTACTGGTGTATCCAAAGGCTTCATGACTCCAGAGTTCATCTGTAAAGTAGATGCAAAAGGAAATGTTCTTCAGGCTAACCCGGGATTCAAACCATCATCTGAGATCAAGATGCATATGAGAGTATATGAGAAGAGACCTGATGTAGGATCTGTTGTACATGCTCATCCGATTTATGCAACATCTTTCGCTATCGCAGGCATCCCGCTTACACAGCCGATCATGCCAGAGGCTGTTATCGCTCTTGGATGTGTTCCGATCGCTGAGTACGGTACACCTTCTACAATGGAGATTCCGGATAACCTTGAGAAATATCTTCCATATTTTGATGCAGTTCTTCTTGAGAACCATGGTGCTCTTACCTGGAGTACAGATCTGAACGCTGCATACATGAAAATGGAGTCTGTAGAGTTCTACGCACAGCTTCTGTATCAGAGCAAGCTCCTTGGCGGCCCGAAGGAATTTGATAAAGAGAACATCAAGAAACTTTATGAGATCCGTCGTAAATTCGGTATGCCTGGAAAACA
>CAKRRX010000049.1 GCA_934394595.1 uncultured Blautia sp.
CTGATGTGGCTCAGTCGGTAGAGCGTCGCCTTGGTAAGGCGGAGGTCACGGGTTCGATTCCCGTCATCAGCTTTTTAGCCCTTGATGATCAAGGGCTTTTTTCTTTATCTGCTGATAACTGTATTTCTCACAAAGTCCGTATCTGTCAGTTCTTTATCTGTTATCTTCTTATTTGTAAAAGCAGCTCTGCCATCCAGATTATCTCCTAACTGAAATCTTACTGACTGCTCCCCGGTTACTCCATTTACAACATTGTCAATCTTTTCCAGAGCATAACGAATCGTCTTTTCCTCAGTTGCCACATATTCCCCTGCTGGCACAGTAAAGATAATATTCTTTTTTATATCCCCCTGTTCGTTTTCTTCTTCCCTGGTAAATTCCACCGTATCATAGAAAGTATGGGATTCCCCATCCAAATCTGTTCCTTTCAGACAAAATGTGAAAACAGGATTTCCCTGAGCCCAGACAATTTCCTCCCTGTGAAGAACCTTTTCCACAGTTACTGTTACCAGTTTTACATCTGTAATTAAAAAATTCTGCGTTTTGGCCTCGGATTTTATCTCGCAGGTCACGGGCTTTCCTTTTTTATATCCTTCCGGAGCTTCCAATTCTGTCAGAATATACTCTCCTTCTGGTAATCGATTGATCCTGTGTGGTTTTTCTTCTGAGATCCAGGTATCCATAACATTTCCCGAAGTATCTGCCAACTGTAATGTAGCCCCTGCCACAGCTTTACCGGTGGCTTTGTCTGTTTTCAGAAATTCCGCTTTGGTGTAAGCATTCTCCACTTCGATCACATGTCCCTGTTCCTGCTGAACCAGGCCATTTTCTTCCATCACAAAACGATGTTCAGTAAAATCCGGCACATATCCTGCTGGAACTTCTATTTCCTGAAGAAAATATGTTCCAGGGCAAAGTCCTTTTATCTGTATCCAGCCATCTTCATCTGTCACATATTCTTTTGCGTTCTCTTTTCCCTCACCATCTTTCCATAAAAGGAATTTCGTTTCTGGAATTCCTGTTTTCTTTGTTTCGTCATCCTCAGTCTGCGAAACCTTTCTTACTTTCACCAGAGTCTCTTCATCTGAAAATGTGGCCTGTTCCAAAGTTCCACCTGTTACTTTCCGTTTGATTTCCACATTTTTACCTTCAGGATCTATCACATATCCGGCAGGTGGCTTTACCTCTTTTACAATATATTTTCCAACATACAGTTCCTTTGATGTGGCAGTTCCGTTTTCATCTGTAACAATAGTATCTGCAATCGCACCTGCTTTCATCAATTCCATACCTGCTGCAGAATAGATATCCTCTGCTGTTATGATCTGAAAAACAGCATCTCCAAGGCTTTCCCCGTTTTGGTTAGTCTTTTTCACGGCAATTCTTCCTTTGGGAACGCCTTCCCGAAGGATCAACTCGGTAGGTTCACTGGTCTTTTTTACAGAATCCGGCGTTCCCTGCTCCCACTGTATTTCTGTTTCAGCCGTATTATAAATATGCGCCTCCAGAATTTCCGGTGTCTGATTCGCTTTGTAATATCCGTCCAGATTGCAGTCCTTTTTTAAGGAAACTTCCAACCGGACTTTAAGCTCCTGTCCGTAAAGCGATTCCAAAAGCTCTCCATCTGAAGAAATTGTAATCTGTCTTCCACTTAATTCCAGCTTCCATCCATTTTGACTGTCCGGTGTATTTTGAAAAGCTGCCAGTTCCCTGTCCTGACAGAAAACTCTGGCACTTTGCAGTTCCAGACAATCTGCAAGTTCATCTTTTATAGAAATTTTCTTTATTTTCCACTCCTTTGCAGCAGCCGGAATTTTCTGCTGAATTTCAAACAAAGCCTGAACATCCCTGCCCTCATATTCTTTTTGGACAACCAGACCATCCTCGCTGACGATCCATTTTTGCGGAACCCCGGGATCCTTTCTTGGAACCTCTATTTTATCTGTAACAGTATTCGATGAAATTCTTTCAGTCTGACCATCTCCTTTTTGTTTTGTTGTCAGTAAAAAGGAATTCTGTATCCCATAAGTTGCTGTAGTGCCATTGTATGACGGAGAAATTTCAGCAGTATTTACTGTTGCCGAAAAAAACACATCATAGTGCTTATTATAAAAAGAAGCATTTGCCAGTGCCTGCGGCACAGCTTTTATGGAAAGATTTTTATCCCCCGCCAGCACCTGGAAATCCTGCTCTGCCCGAGCTGGATATGGCCCGTAAATTTCCACAGAATCCTTTACCAGATGTACTCCATCCGGTAATGTATCTGTTATCTCAAAGCTTTCCATATATCCGCCAAATTCATTCACCGGCACATCAACAGACAACTTATACCGATATCCGTTATCTCCTTCTGGTACGACCAGACTCTCTTTCCAGCTGTCACTGCCTGCTGCCGCAGTATACTTTTTCACACCAACAGGCTGTACATGATTTTTCTTTCCTGTATAGGCAGTTTTCACTTCATTGGTCCAGCTTGTATCTTCTGCCATATTTTGATGTCTGCAAAGTAAAGAGGCCTTATTTTTTATCTCATAGCTGTAATTATCCCCACTATATACCGGAGCGATCTCAGTGGGGTCCATCTTTACTCCAATTTGAAATTCATAAGCTTTTCCATAAAAATCTGCATTTGTCAGTGCCGCTGCTGTAGCCTGAAATTTTACTGTATCGCCCTGAGTGGTAATGGAAAACCAGGAGCTTACATCAGCGCCTGAGGACATATTTTTTACAGCAGCATAGTTGTTGTAGTCCACTCCTTGCGGCAAAGCATCTGTTACCAGAAATTCGTTGTAATAATATGCCGGATATTCTTCCGGAACCTCAGTCTGTAAAGTATAATAAAATGCAGCCGTGCTGGAAGGAAGCACATTGGACGTCCCCTGAGCCTTCAGATCATTTCCCACTTTTTTAGACAATGTTGGATATTCAATCGGTCCATAAGCCTTTGCATCCCAGTTTAAGCCAGTGGAATACTGTGTGGCACCAGCTTTCACCTCTTCATAAGTGGACTTGATCGAGCTTTTTCCGGAAGTAGAATATCCATCATATCCAGAGGGCAGAATTGCAAGGTAAAATCCACTGGAATTGTCAAGTTCATAGACAACTGTATTTTCCGGAACCTCCCCTTTGATTTCTTCTGCCGGAGCGGTCAGCACTTCATAACTTTTTGAAAATATGTTTTTCGTTACTACATTGACAACCGAATTTCTGGTTGCATATTTATTTCCAACAGTACCATTCTGGATCTTGAATCCAAATCTCTGATACATATCAATGTCCAGCCATCTGAATCTGTAATTGCCGGCAACAGGTGTGCTGGTTCCGCTTTTTACAATATCCACCTTCAATTCAACATCAGAAAGATTTGGTTTAAAAATAATCCAGAATTCTTTTCCTTCTCCAATTCCGATCATAGGATAGATATCATCTACCTTATTTCCCTTGTAATCGTATGTATAATCGGAATAATTGGTACAGGTAAAAAGCATATCCAGTTTTACATTTTCTTTTTGATTATACCCGGCATTTGTTACCCGAAAACCAAATTTTCCCTTTGCACTGGCATTTTGGGGAACAAAATAGGTCCCCGCTCCGCTGCCTTCCGTTCTTCTTCCCACGATTACGTTATTCCCTGCATTATTCCAGGGAATGACCTGTGTATCTTCATTGTGCCCCAGTTTCACATATTTACTGCTGTAGGATCTGTCCCCGATAGTTACAGGAATAAATCCGCCTGCACCACTTTTCACCGGAGATCCCTCTTGCACAAAATTCTGTGGAGTTGCATAAAGAGAAATTCCTGCGTCTGTTTCTTCCAGAGTATCTTCAAAAAAGTCCTCTGCAAGATCGGAAAAGGATTCCTCATCGGACACAAACTCAGTATCGGCAGTTTCTGTTATAATATCTTCCGGAAGCTGTGTATCTTCTTCCATGAAACCACCCTCTTCTGCCTTTTCATCCGCTTCTGAATTCTCTCCTTCTTCCTGCGAGGATTCATCTGCAGACAATGTATCTGCTTCTGATTTTTCTCCCTCCTGTGTGTTCTCTTCCGGATTTTCAGCCTGTTCTTGCGACTCATCCGGAATAGTCTGTTCTACCTTGGCAGTCTGCGCCTCATTTCCCATTTCTGCAAGGACACTTCCACCGGAGGACTGCACCAGGAATGCAGCTGCTATTATCGCCGCCAACAATGATTTTTTACATTTTCCCATTTTCATTACAGAACCTCCTTACTATCTTCCTTGGACTGCTTCAAATACTTTTCATAGATCTCTGCTATGGGTTCTTCTTCACTTGCCTGGATTACTTTTGCAATAACCGGAACATCATAATTTTTTCTGATATCCAATTCCCCTTCCAGGTAAAAAACAGTTCTTAGCCGCTGAAATAAAGGCATTGTGATTTCTCCGGGCTTTATGGTGCTTTTATACCCATATACATAAATCACCTTTTCTTCTGCTTCTTCCCGTGCGACCAGTTCCCAGTTTTCCAGATCCGGATCAAAAGCAAACAGCTCTGTTTTTCTTTTCTCTGTCTTAATTCCAGTTTCTTCATTTACCAAAGCAATCATTTCTGCTGGAATCTGAACCTCCAGGAACACATTGGCATCATTTTCACCTGTATTTTCCACTGCTGGATCTTTTTCCAGCTGCTGTCCCGGATATACAGTCATTCCAGCCTGTGGCTGCCATTTTTCTTCTATCAGACTGGCTCTGACAGAACCGGCAGTGATCACATTCTGAAGTGTATCTGTAGATGCCGCAAGATATGCGGATGTTATCCCTGCAGAAACAGCAAGACTGGCAACCGCCCCCATGATCCAGGCTCCATATTTCTTTTTTCTCATTTTTCTTTTACCTCCGTCTCCTTTATTTCCCGAATTTCTGTCCACATCCACAGACCTGCCAAAAAGGAAAGCGCAGCAGCTTTTCCTTTCCAGTTTCCAAGAAATCTCAGGATATAGCCTACAAATGGAACGGTCATTATCACAGTTCCACACACCTTTTCCCACTTTACAGGCAACTGGTCAGCCTTTAGATTTGCATCACCTTTCGTGATAAGGATCTGTTTTTCCAGATTATTTTCCACTACCCGGTGTGTCACTCTAATCTCTGATGAATCCAGAAAAAAAGTAATGACATCTCCTGTTTTAATGTTTTTGGGATCTACTTTTTTCACATATACTGCACTTCCCACCTTCAGAACAGGTTCCATGCTTCCGGAAATCACAGTATAATTTTGTATTCCCAATAATGAGGGAATACCCAAAAGGAAAAGAAGTGCAAAAAATACAAACTGTATTCCCCATCGTCCCATCAAACATACCTTTTTTCTGAGATTCATCTAACGCTCTTCTTTCTTCGTTTTCTCTGGCAGACAATCACAATTCCAGCCATACTGATCAGACACAAAAATAGCAGAAACTCAAATGGCGCATCATCACCTGTTTTTGGACCTGTAACAGAGACACTGCTACCAGTCCCAAGACCATTACTCCCATATCCATTTCCGCTTCCAGCTGTTCCTGATCCGGAATCTGTATCTGAGCGATTCTGCCCATTTCCATCTGAATTTCCATCCGGATCAGCATTTCCGGAATTATGCGGATTCTCAGCCTCCTCAGCTGTAAAAATCCACTTTACTTTTCCCAGAAGGTTTTGGTAGCGGTTGTCCATATCCGGGCTTACAGACAAAGTTACATTCAGATTCTTTCCCTTTCCAGCTTCAATAGTGCCAAGAGAAATATTCTTTTGCATACTCCAGCCCTTTCCATCCAGGTTTCCATCAACAGCTCCCTGATAGAGTGTTTTGGTTCCATCTTTCACTGTGATCAGGGCATATTTCGCAAGCAGCTCATCCAGCAGTTTCTGTTCCTCTTCCGTCATCTTCTCCTGAGTTGTTTTTTCCGCCCTTAACATCATTTTTATCCTGGAATTCCACTGATTGTTTATCCCAATCACCTGACTTCTGGAACATCCCGGCTGCAGATCTTTAAAATTCATAAAAAGATCTGTATCCGTTCCTTCAAATTTCAGCTTTCCGTCCTTTCCCAGAACTACTTTGGATACATCTTCACATACACATGGCTGGTAAGTAATCCCCAGTTCTTTTTCACTGAATCCCCAGAGAGTTTTCATCGCCTGCCCCTCAGCCTGTATACTTTCCATGTTGATTATGATACGGGCTTCTTTATTCTTATATCGGTTATCCGCATCTGTTGAAAGGATAAAGCTGTCCATAAGAGGTTTTTCTGTGCTTTCTCCGGTTTTCAGGACATTTTTGTAATACCAGTAACCGTCTTTTCTCAGTTCCCAGAGATCTGTGTTATAGTGGATCAGAATCATATTCCCATCCAGAGAGCTGTCTTTTATAAATGTTTTATTCTGATCTGTATTTCCAAACATCTGGTCCACTTTTACCCTTACAAAGGTATCTGTATTTCCTTCATTTTTTATATTTACTTCTTTTATCACTTTCTGACCCGGATCTACATGCTGTGGTTTTTCATAGTTTTCCTGGATCGTATTCTTGTAAGAAGCCATAGAAACCATATTTACCGCAAAATCAGAAACATTCCATGCAGCCAGAACACTTCCCGTAATCAGCAGGATTCCTGCCATCAAAGTAATAAAAATCCAGGCTGTTTTATGTTCTTTCATGGCATTTCCTCCCTGATTTTTTCATCCAACGTCCGAAAAGCATCCTTACTTGTGGCAAAGTCTGTACTTTGTATGGCTTCTGCCGTAATTTTCAGCTGATATGCTCCAATTCTTTTTATGTCTTCATACCCCCAGTCTGTGGGAATTACAATATCCGTAAACAAAGTTGACTGTTCTCCTGTGTCCAGAATTCCGTTTCCATCCAGACCTTTATAGTTATAAATCAGTTTTCCTGCAGTAGACCTTATGGTATCCTTTTCCCACAAAGGATTTACCATAGAATAGCCATTCAGTTCCTCAAGGCGATACCCGGGAACCCTTCCTTCTGTGATGCCTTTTTCTCCATTCTTTTCCCCGCCTTCGAAGCTGGGATCATAATAAATCGTCTGATAGATCAGCGATAAGGCTTTTTCATCTTCTATCTCAGAACCGCTCTCATCCAGGATTTCCACACACATTCGTATATAACAGGGTTCCTTGCCATTTGTATCCGGTGTGACATTTTTTACAGTAGGATCTTTTTTTATGCTGTAACCAGGATACATATCCCTGCCATCCTTTTCATCTGGATCCCATGATGGCTCTTCCAGTGCGATTTCAAGATTTCCAGTAGTAAACACATTGGTCACTGCTGCATTTTCTGTAAAATAGGCGGCAGTACTCCCTATCCCGTAAACAGAAATAAGACATAGCATCCCTGCTAGCAGTTTTCTTTTTTCAGGCTTTCGGATTCTCATCTTCCATCTCCTCTCCCACTGGTCCATCCAACCCAAAAAGTCCGGCTTCATAAGCATTTTGGGCAGTATCTAACCCCCAATACCCATCTCCCTCCATTTGCTGGAGAATGGTTCCTGTAATTCTTATCTCCACTCCACCAATTTTCTCTACCGCCTGCTGCTGACGATTATTTACCTGCTTCGGTATCTGGATCCTGGTAAACAGCGGAACTGTTGTGTCTCCAGCTTCAGGGTAGTTCCTCTTTAATGGATTCTTATAATAAAAACACTGTACAGAATCCTGACTGCTCTGACTTTCAAACCGAACCCAGTCTTCTTTTTCAGGATCATCACTGTTATAGTCCACTTCCATAAACTCTGTGACTTTTGCCATGTCTTCCGAGCTTAAGATCGTACCTCTTTTTTCCTCTTCCGGACACTTGTCTGTATATACAAATTCACATTTTAAAGCGACCAGCTCATCCATATCCAAATCTGAGGTATTGGTTACCTGAGGGTCTTTTTCCAGAGTCATACCCGGAACTGTCAGAAGTCCTTTTTCCGGCTGCCAGGATGGTTCCTGCAGGCTGGCTGCCATTCCCTCCTCCCCAATGAATTCCAGGTAATTCACCACCTGTTTTTTGTCACTCATATAGGCAAAGGTAGACAAAGACACCGTTGTCAGCGTAAACACAGCTCCAAGGATAAGTATCATTTTCTTTTTTCCTGTCATGTCTCCTCCTTATAGGGTCTCGAATGCTTTTTCCGGGGAAGCAAAACCTTCTGCCTGTACAGATTCCTGGTATACCAGAACATCAAAAGGAAGCAATTCTTCTTTTTTCGCTGTACTTTTTATAACAATATTTTCAAAAACAGGTTCCGTCTGCTCTCCAGGAGCAAGTTTTTCCTGATAATAGTAATATCCATCTTTTCCTTCTTTCCAAGATGAATGAATGACTACAGGTTCTAATTGTTCCTTGGCTGCAGAATCTGAGAACCGCACCAGGACTCTTACATATACCGGAATCCTCGAGTCATTAACTACACCCGGCTTTTTCACAATTTTCATTCCCGGTTCCGGATTCTGTGGAGGATCAAATTCTTCCTCTATATGTGTATCATTCTGCGTCAGCCGAATCTCATTGATCGTTTCTTTTTCATCTGTAAGATAGGCATACACACCTGTTCCTGCACTTCCTATGGTAAGGCACAGAGTTATGATCAAAAGTATCCTTTTCCTTTTCATGAATCATCACCACAGATCGTTTCTTCGGTCTGCTCCTTTCCTGCTATTTTTAAAGTTCTTGTGTACAGACTGCATCTGTGCGACTATTTTCACCTGTTTCCCAACATATCTTCAGACAGAATGCGGCCTGCAGCTTCAACAGCACATGGGAATCACCTCCTTACATGGGAATGTGCAAAACCAGACTTTCCTATATAGCAATGTCGCCCATAGACGACATATCCGTTTGGGGATAGAATCAGAAAATATAAATTTTGAAATAACAGATTTGATTTTTAGAAAATAAAAAGAACATCATCATAATAATACAATTCAACTATTTACTAACTGGAAAATAATAACAGAAATAACATTGATAAAAAGAAACGCTTAAAGATTTTCTGACGGAGATACCGTCTTTGATTACTTGATATGATATCATGTTTTATCTAAAAGTCAATACAGGAAATATTAAAGAAAAATAAAATTTATTTTCCCTTTCTATTTCCTGTTTAAACTTTCACTTATAGTAATGTCACCAATAGGCAACATGTCTGTTTAGAAAAAAAAGAATTTTATACCTTTTCCAGAGCTTCCCGTATTTTCGAACGAATCCTCTGAAGTGCATTGTCAATGGACTTTGGCGATTTGTTTAAGATTCTCGCAATTTCCACATATCCTTCACCTCTGAGGTACAGATCCAGCACCTTTCGTTCCATTGGGCTTAAAAAGCCCATAAATTTCTGCTGAAGATCCCTTGCATTCTCCTGATCGATCACAATGGATTCCGGATTTTCCACGCTCAGTTCCCAGATTGGGCTGCCTTCCTCCTCCTGATTCAACGAAACATAGGAATTCAATGGAATATGTTTCTGTCTGTTGGAAGACTGGATAGCACTGTAAAGCTGCCGGTCAATACACACACCTGCAAAAGTGGCAAAAATTGCCTCTCTGCCCGGCTGATAATCCCGTACTGCCTTAAAAAGTCCGATCATACCCTCCTGGATCAGATCGTCGGTATCTCCGCCAATGAGAAACATTGCACGTGCTTTCTGACGCACCAGTCCTTTATATTTCTCCATGAGATAGTCCTCGATGCTGGTCTCTCCGGCTCTGAAACGCATAATCAACTCTTCATCACTTACGTTGTCGAACTTTTCCATACTTCCACCAACTTCCCATATTCTACTATCTCAATCTCTGTCGTACGACCTCATAAGCCAGCACTCCCGCTGCAACAGAAGCATTCAGGGAATCGATATCCCCTTTCATGGGAATTGCAGCTACAAAATCACATTTTTCCCGGACAAGGCGGCTCACTCCCTCTCCTTCATTTCCAATGACCACACCCATAGGGCCTGTAAGATTCAGTTTATACATCAGTTCTCCGCCCATATCTGCGCAGACAAACCACAGACCTTCTTTTTTCAGTTCTTCAATAGTCTGTCCCAGATTGGAAACCTTCGCCACAGGAGTATAATTCAATGCCCCTGCAGATGTCTTGGCCACAGTGGAGGTAAGTCCTGCAGCATGTCTTTTTGGAATGATCACACCATGGGCTCCTGCAAGATTGGCAGTTCGGATGATTGCTCCCAGATTATGAGGATCTTCAATGTCATCCAAAAGAAAGATAAACGGATCCTCCCCTTTCTTTCTGGCATTTTCCAGAATATCCTCCACAGTGGAATATTCATATGCTGCAACCTGTGCGATCACCCCCTGGTGGGCACCGGTCTCGCTTAACTGATCCAGTCTTTCCTTTGCTACAAAATTAATGATCGTATCTTTTTTTCTGGCCTCTCTGACGATTGTACGGACTGGCCCGTCCTGACACCTGTCCAGCACAAAAAGTTTATCTACACATTTACCGGAGCGGAATGCTTCCAGTACAGCATTGCGTCCTTCGATCTGCTCACTCATCGCAGCCTCCTGTATTATTTTATAATGTTTCCTCCGGGATTCCTGCTCTCACCAGCGCAAAAATCCTATGGTACTCTTCTTTCAGATAGAGATACCCCATCAGAGCCTCAAAACCTGTAGCTCTGCGGTAATCTGCCATCGTTGCATGTTTTGCCATTGTAGGAGAATGGGCATTCCTTCCCCTTTTATAAACTGCCAACTCTTCTTCTGTAAGCATAGGTTCCAGAATTTCCATCATGTGGGACTGGGTTCCTGCTTTTACAAGGTTGCTTGCCTGTTTATGAAGCTGATTCACAGGACAGTTTCCCTTTTTCACAAGAATGGTCCGAATCACAAGTTCATAGACCCCATCTCCGATATAAGCCAGTGTAAGAGGGGAATAAGTGCGCAAATCCCTGTCTTCCAGATGAAACAGTTCTTTTAATCCATTTATGCACGTTTCCATTTTACACCTTCACGGGTATCCTTAAGGATAATTCCCTTTTCCAATAGTTCATCACGGATCTCATCTGCACGTTTGAAATCTTTCGCTTTTCTTGCCTCCTGACGTGCTGCGATCAGATCTTCAATTTCTTTGTCAAGGATTTCTTCCTTCTTCACTACATTCAGACCCAGAACATCACTTAAGCGAACCAGAACAGCAAGAAGACTCTTGGCAAATTCTCCTGAACTTTCCTCTGTCACATTGGTATTTGCAAATTTAACCAGCTCAAATACAGCTGCCAGAGCATCTGCTGTGTTAAAATCATCTTCCATTGCCTCTTCAAATTTCTTTACGTAATTCTCAGATTCTGTAACGAGAGCTTTCTCTTCCTCTGACATCGTCTGAACTGCTGCATTTTCCTTTCGGTCATTTAAACGGCTTGCAGCTTCTATGATTCTTTCCAGCGCATTCTTGGAGGATTCCATAAGATCTGCGCTGAAATTCAGCGGACTTCTGTAATGTGCGTTGAGCATGAAGAAACGAAGAACCTGAAGATCATACTGCTGTCCAATTTCACGGACTGTGCGGAAGTTACCAAGAGATTTGGACATTTTACGGTTGTCAATGTTCAGGAATGCATTGTGCATCCAGTATCTTGCAAACAGCTTTCCATTGCAGCACTCACTCTGTGCGATCTCGTTCTCATGATGGGGGAAAATCAGATCCTCACCGCCTGCATGGATGTCAATTTCTTCACCCAGGTATTTCTTGGACATTACAGAACACTCAATGTGCCAGCCTGGACGGCCATCACACCATGGGGATGTCCAATATGGCTCTCCCTCTTTTTTGGGTTTCCAGAGAACAAAATCCAGCGGATCTTCCTTCTGGTCCTCACCGGAAACCTGAAGGGCACGGAAGCCGGACTGCAGATCATCCAGATTTTTGTGGGAAAGCTTTCCATATTCTTTAAATTTCTTTACGCGGAAGTATACAGTACCGTCAGCAACTGCATATGCGTATCCTTTGTCCATCAGAGTCTGGATCATCTCGATCATTCCGTCGATTTCCTGAGTTGCCTGAGGATGGGTAGTGGCAGGCTTTACATTCATCCCTGCCATGTCCTTTTTGCACTCTGCTATATATCTGGTGGAAATTTCCTCTGCGGAAACGCCCTCCTCAATTGCCTTTTTGATGATCTTATCATCTACATCTGTAAAGTTGGATACATAATTCACTTCATATCCTTTATATTCCAGATAACGGCGAACAGTATCAAAAATGATCATAGGTCTGGCATTTCCAATGTGGATCAGATTATATACAGTAGGTCCGCATACATACATTTTTACCTTTCCCTCTTCAAGAGGTACAAATTCCTCTTTTTTACGGGTAAGCGTATTAAAAATTTTCATGTGATTTTTCCTCCAGCTTATATGTTTCCGTTGTTATTTGATATACAAAAGGCAGACGGCCTCAGATGCAATGCCCTCTTCTCTTCCTGTAAAGCCAAGCTTTTCTTCTGTGGTGGCCTTTATATTGAGACAGTCCATATCAATTTCCAGCGCTTTTGCTATGTTTTCCTTCATCTGTGGAATATGGGGCGCCATTTTCGGTTTCTGTGCAATGATAACCGCATCAATATTGCCTATCCCATACCCTTTCTCGGAAAGAAGTGCTGCCACATGTTTCAGCAGCCGGATACTGGAAATCCCTTTATATGCAGGATCTGTATCTGGAAAATGCTGTCCGATATCTCCAAGGGCCGCAGCACCCAGAAGCGCATCCATGATCGCATGGATCAGCACATCTGCATCAGAATGTCCAAGTAATCCCTTTTCCCAGGGTATTTTCACTCCACCAAGGATCAGATCTCTGTCCTTTGTCAGTCTGTGTACATCATATCCCATTCCTACTCGCATAAGATTTTCCACTTTCTATCCTGCCTTTCTTTTGCAGGGAAATCTGTATATACAAATTTCCCATGTTATCGTTGGCTATTATACATGATTTCCCCCAAAAAATCAACGCTACGATTCGCTATAAAAGCACAAAAAGAAAGCAAAAAGAGAGCCCCCAGTACTCCCAATACTGAGGGCTTTTGCCTTTATTGAACATCATATCTTTTGCCTGCGGCAATATTGTATATGCCAATCTGGAAATCAATATGCCAATTCACCTGAATCAGTCTACTGCTGCGATAAGCTCAACCTCGCAAAGAACATTCTTCGGAAGAGTCTTCACAGCTACACAGGAACGTGCTGGCTTATTTACGAAATATTTCGCATAAACTTCATTGAATTTTGCAAAATCTCCCATATCAGCAAGGAAGCAGGTAGTCTTAACTACATTCTCGAAACCTGTTCCAGCTTCTTTCAGTACTTCTGCAAGGTTCTTCATTACCTGCTCTGCCTGAGTCTCAATTGTATCACCGCTAATCTCTCCAGTTGCCGGATCTACCGGAATCTGTCCGGATGTAAATAATACCCCATTTAAAATCATAGCCTGTGAATATGGTCCGATTGCAGCCGGAGCCTTATCTGTATAAACTACTTTCATTTTGTAAATCCCCTTTCTAATCTTTTAGCTGTTTCCAGTCTATCTCAAAAAATTCCAAACGTCAAGCCCATTTACCAGTTGAGATAATAATATACCAGAGAAGAAATCATCTGAATATGTTCCACCGCTTCAGTTTCGCTTCCTCCCCCCTCTGACATCACGCACAAGATATAATTGGTGCGTTCTCCATAAACAATGGCAATGTCGTGCTGACTAAGATCATTCTCACCGGTCTTATTGGCTACCTGAATCTCTTCAGACAGTCCTCCTGGAATCTTGCTTCTGGTATCCTGTGCCAAAAGTAAAGACAGCATCTTTTCCGAAGACTCTTTGTCCACACATTTCTTACGGTATATCTTTTCCAAAAGCCTTCCACAATCCTCCACAGATGTGGTATTGCTGCCAAATCCCGCAGGCTCTGTTTCTGAGGGAGAAAGAGTATGCTTAACAGCAGTATCCTCATAGCCCGCTTCTTTTAGATAACGATTTATGGATCTTGCCCCTGCACGAAACTGTCCGGAAGCCGTCTGTAGTCTCACCAGCTCATTAAAGGACTCATTGTCACTGTATGTCACCATATTTTCCATCAGCCGGAAGATCTTATTGGCTACTGTGTCACTGTCAGGATCTGCTTTTAAAATACTGCCCTCATGTTTTTTGATATTTTCCATATTGTCATAAGATGCAGCCATAGTGAAAGCTTTAATCAGACTGGCAGAGGTCATTGCCTTATTATTGATGGAAAATTTCTTTTTTGCGCCCAGGTCCTTTACATAGACACTCCACTCACCCTCATAGCCTGCAAGAAGCTCTTTCAACGCCTTTTCCAGATTCTTGATTCCCGTGGCTTTAAGCTCTTTGATGCTCCCATCAGATTCCACAGTAAATCCTTCCGCAGTATTGCCTCCAGAGGCCAGGGCTCCTGTCTTTTCATCAAAATAGTAATATCCGTCAAAAGACCTTCCTGGTACTTCCATCTTACCGACATAACAGATTCCGCCTTCCTGACACAGCCTTCCTCTGTCATCAAAAAAGTAATAACCGTCCAGCACCTTTCCTCCGATTTGTTCCTGCTCAAAGAAACGTACCTGAGGAGCAGCAGAAAGTCTTCCCAGATTTTCTACCATGTAAATACCTGCCGTCCATTCCTGCACAGTTTTATCTGCTGATACCGGTGCCACGCTTTCTGCAATTTCCACCAGATGGCTGGCTGCTGCCTTGAATTTTCCAGTTTCATCGTGATAATAATATCCGTCAAAAACCGTACCATCTATTTCAAAATGGTCAAAATAATGAATCGCCGGAGACTGATGCAGGCTTCCCTCCTGACTGACGCAATAAAATCCATCGCTTTTCAGCAGATATTTTCCATCACTGTCAGGAATGGGACAGATACTGGAATCATCCGTAACAACAGAAAGCATTCCCCCTTCTGTGGCACCATATATCGATATCGGCATATTTTCCAAAAAGCTTCTCTGAAAAATACTGCCAAAAGAACTGCCGCAAAATACACCAAGAACTGCCCCCACTGTCAGCAGAGTCCGAAAACATTGTACTTTTCTGTGTTTTTTCATGTAGTTCTCCTTTTTTCAATAAGGGAAGTATACCTTTTTTTCACCTCAGTTGCAACCGTTTCTTTCAGTCCTGTCTTTCCAGAAAGTGTGAAGCTGCTGCTCCACATTGGACAGCGTACACCTTTTCCTGTCATTCCACTCCACCGGAAAGAGACTGCTATATTCCCTTTGCAAAAATCTCTCATCCAGTAAAAGGATCACGCCTGTGTCCTCCCTGGTGCGGATCACTCTGCCTGCTGCCTGAAGAACCTTATTCATTCCCGGATAGCGATAAGCATAATCAAAGCCATTTTCTCCCTTTTCCAGATAAAATTCCCGAAGGATTTCTCTTTCATTGCTTACCTGAGGAAGTCCGGTTCCTACCAGTATTGCTCCGATCAGTTTTTCTCCCATCAGATCAATTCCTTCAGAAAAAATCCCACCCATAATGCAAAATGCCACAAGAGATTCCTGATTTTCCTGAAATTTTTCCAGAAATTCTTCTCTCTCTTTTTCATTCATAGAACTGCTCTGACAGATACAGTGAACCCAGTTTACGGAAAACTCCTCTTCATATATTTCGTACACATCCTCCAGCATTTTATAAGATGGGAAAAAAACCATATAGTTTCCTTTTTTCTGCCATACTGTCCTGGCAATATATTCTGCGATCCTGTGATATTCCTCATAGCCTCTCCGCGTATACAGGGTACTTACATCACATCCGTTCAGAATACACCGTTTCTCCTGCTCAAAGGGGGATCTTACATAAATTCCGTAATCATCTGTCCGGCAGCTTAACAGCTTCCGGTAATAATCCATAGGAAGAAGTGTAGCAGAAAAGAATACTGTACTTCGCCCTTTTTTCAGATATTCTCCCAGATTGGCAGCGGGATTTACGCAGAACAGCTTCAGACGGAAAGTTCCATCTGAGCCATTTTCTGCATAGACTACATAATTCTCATCTACATATTCTGCGATATTCAAAAAATTGCGGACATCAAAATACAGCATTCGCACGTCCTCTTCCAGCTCTGCATCTTTATGCTCTTCCAGATAGGATTCAAAACCTCCCTGTATTTTCAGGAGTCCCATTGTGATACTTCCAGTGCCCGGAAGCACTTTATAATCTCCGCACTCCTTTTGCAGTTCGTCCAGCATTCTCTTTACCCGTCCCATGGAACGGTAAACAGCCGGCATCTTTTCTCTGATTTTTTTCCGGACCTTTATCAGCGATTCCCTGCATATGGAGGCACTGTACATCTCCCTGCCTCTTTCTACCAGATTGTGTGCTTCATCAATAAGAAAAATATAGCTGCCTCCCGCCCCTTCTCCGAAAAAGCGTTTCAGATGTACATTGGGATCAAATACATAATTGTAATCACAGATCACACCGTCCACCCACAGTGACAGATCCAGACACATCTCAAAAGGACACACCTGCCACTTCTTTGCATATTCCAGGATCTGTTCCCTGTCATAAACATGCTCTGTGGTCCACAGATCAAACACAGCGTCATTTACTCTGTCAAAATGCCCTCTTGCATAGGGACAATCCCCTGGATTGCATTTGGTTTCCTCCATAAAGCACAGCTTTTCCTTGGCTGTTATGGTCACTACCTTGTATTTCAGGCCATTTTTCTGCAAAAC
>CAKRRX010000050.1 GCA_934394595.1 uncultured Blautia sp.
GAAATGTTCAATGTTTCTCTGGAAAAAGTGAGAGAAATCCAGGAGAAAGAATTACTGGTAAAATAGGGAAAAGGCTGGAACGCGCTCAGGTTCCAGCCGTTTTTGAAAAATAGACAGCCCCTTTCCTTATCTTTTTATTACCACACACTAAGCCGTTCTTCCGGCGCCAGGTACATTCCATCTCCCGGCTCTACACCATAAGTATCGTAAAATTCCTGAAACTGCTGCAACACCACATTCGTCCTGAGATAGTTTAAAGGATGCTCATCAGTTCCCATACTCTGCTGCTGGACTGCCAGACTCGAAACCATTCTCCACTGCAACGCATATGCCCGGAAAAAAGCATCATAGTCAAAATCCGGCTCGGCCGCAGCCAGAGCAAGGGTAGCTTTCAAACTTCCAAGATCTGCAACCATTTCTTCCTGTACCCTGTTTCCATTGACGGCTTCCTGCTGTTTATCCGGAACAATACGATCCAAATATCTGACAACAGAATCCGCACGATTTTGAAATTCTATATAATCCTGATCCGTCCACCACATATTCAGATTACCATCTTTATCATACTGTGCGCCGGTAGAATCAAAGGCATGGGTAATCTCATGACCTATGGTAGAGTAGATTGCCAGTTTTTCTTCATAGTTCATGTCTTCACTGTACATTGGCGGCACCAGCAGACCGGCAAGAATGATAATGGAATTATTTCCCGGATTATAATAAGCATTACAGGAACTGGTCTGCACATCCCAGTAATCCGGATCTACCTCTGTCCCCAGTTTTTCCATGACTCTGTCTGATTCAAATTCTTCAATCCGTCTAATTGCCTGGAAATAAGTTCCATCTTCTACCAGATCATGAAGGGAAAGTTCGCTGTAATCGTATCGCTTGTCTGGATAAAGAGCTTCCGCTCTCAACGCCTGCAATTTTTCAATGGCCCTTTCTTTGGTTTCCTGTGAAAGCCAGTCTTCCTCTTGCAGCATTTTTTCATAATAGCCCTTGAAATTTTCAATCATATCCAGAACATCGTTTCTCATTTCTTCCGTACACCACTGATCCATATACAGATAATCCAGTACAAAGGGAAGAGCGTTATTTACGGCTGTATAGCCATAATCTTCGCCACTTAGCATTCCGGTAGTACCATCCACCTCATTGTAAATGTTATTTACATATTCATAGGCTTCCCGGTCAAATTTGAACGGACAATATAAAATTACATTCATATACAGATAGTTCTTAATATTTTCCAGGTTCTCTTCTGTATAAATCTGATCCCACAGCTCAAACATCCGTGGATTTTCCACATTAAATACGATAGTATCCGCATTATTCACATCCTGAAGAAATTCTCCGATCGGGAAAACCGACACCTGGCTCTTCAATTCTTCAAAAGAATACTCATTGGTAGCCATCTGCACAATATCCGGAGAATCCACCTCTTCTTCTGTATATTCATAGGATGCCACAGTCCTTTCAAAATCAATTACCGAATCATAAAAACTGTTTGCATCCTCTTCGGTCCACCCCAGGCGTCCCAACATATATACCGCTATTTTCCGGTTGGTATAGTCCACCATCTCCCCATAAACAGATAATTCTTCATAATCATCCGAATATGGATACAACACTGGCATTTCACTGATGCTCGCACAGTATCTGGACGAATTCTGTGATTCTACGGAAAGGCTCAGGTTAAACAATGTGTTTCCTGTCAGATTCTCTTCACTGTCCGTCAGATAATTAGTAAGATCATCTATGGTCTCAATCTGATCAATTGTCTCAAGATATGGCTTCAGTTCATCCAGTCCCACCTCATTGCGCCTGTCCCAGTTCATTGCAATCTTATAGAGATCTGTTACCAGCTCTTCATTATGATCTGTAATCTCAGAATTTCCAATCAATGCCATCTTCCGCTCTTTCAACAGATCCTCACATTCTGCAAACGCATTGTAGTCACTGTATCCATCCGGAATCTGAGCAGTGGAAAGCCATTCCTGGTTCGCATAGGATGCAAAATCATCCTTTGCACTTACCTGTGTGTCTGCAGTAACCTCCCCCAGAATATCTGAATTCAGCCAGGCAGCGCTTGGATCTGTGGAATCTTCTCCGGTATTGTCTGTTTCTGCCTCACCGGCATTCTCCATACTATCTGCATCTGCTGTATCCTGCCCGGAAACAGTCTCGGATGTATCCTCAGAGGCATAAACAGCAACCGGTGAAACGCTCATAGACAATGTCAGACCTGCAATGATTATCGCCCGACTGACCGAGGAGGATAATAAAAGTTTTCTTTTTTTCATACTCAATTCGCCTGCCTTTCTTTTCGATTCTAATTCTACGCTGCGGACACACTCTGAAATGTGAAAATCCCAGCCAACCCATCTCAGGTATTCCCTGCCAGCTTATCATAGGGTAGTCAGCGACAAATTTCTTATCATGCAACCATAAACGGCTTTTCGACCTTTCGCCCCTGATGTCTTATAATAATAAAATTATAACATTGGTCATGTAAATTTCATAGGATTTTTGTACTATTTTACGAAAAATGGGCAAAATATACAAAAAACTCAACTTACAAGACACGAAAAAATGACCTGTAAGTTGAGGCGATCTCTGAAATATAACTACTTCCTGTAATTTTTCAAATATTCCTTCTGCTCATCTGTGATCCGATAGCTTTCCACTGCTTTCTGAATGGTTTTCCTGTGTACCCACGGGGACAGCTTATGCTGTTCTATGTATGGAACCGCCGCCTCCCACTGCTTTGCAAGGGCTGTGGCAAAATACCAGGCGGTCATCATGTTTACATAATATTCCTCAGACCGGACTTCTGCCACCATCTGAAGATACTCCGGCTGAAAATCCTCATCCAGGAAAAGACGCATCAGCATCCCGATTCCATATCGGATGATATACGTCTGTTCTGAATGAATCCAGCTCTTGATTTCTTCCAATACCGCCGCTTTATTTTTCCGGAAACATTTTGGCTCCGAAAAATCACAGGTCGCCCAGTTGTCAATATAGGGAAGAAAACGCTTCACTTCTGACATACAGATCTCATAGTCTTTGATCTGGGTGATCAGCATCATGTGAAGATTATTTTCCTCATAATAGGTGTGTGGAAGCTGCTGCAAAAAATCCTCTGCTTCCGGAGTTTTTGCAAAGAATTTCGCAAAATTCCGAAGCACAGGCACACGAATTCCAATCACGCTTTCCTTGTCGGTTTCCGGCATCAGCCGACTGTGAAAATCCCGATATTTCAGATCCTGTAATGCAAATAACTGCTCCTGTATCGCTGTTCGCTGTGCCATTTTCCCATATCTCCATATCTTGTCCTCACTCTCCTACTTCTCCTTCTCTGCTGCCTCCAGACTGGCCATCAAAAGCTCGTAGAAATCATCTTCCCCCTCCAGCTTCGGCGAGTTTTCACCTCCGCCATTAGTGCTGCGGCGCATAGTCGCATAAAAATCTTCCCCAGCAGTAACCATATCCATCTCATACAGCTCATACCCAAGACCTCTGCACAGCCTGCAAAAAGCAGTGAGAGGATCCTTTTCCAAACGGGTTGCCAGAAGTTTTTTCCGAAGTTCTCCATCTTTCAGTGCATCCCCCTGAAGACGGTCCAGAATATCCAATGTCGTCATATGCGGTACCTCCTTTTATTTCAGCTGTGCTGTTTTTTCTATTTTAAGGCCTTATCTGTCACTGTGCAACTGTAAATTGTGAAAATCGCCTGCATTTTTCATATCACCGCATTATGATATTCTTCCACATAACTCCTCTTCTGGTCCGTCATCACCAACAGAATTTCATCCATAGCCGGCCCGATATACTGGATCTTATCCGGCGGCGCTGCAATGATCAGCTGTAGAGGCAGGCGGCGCAGAAATTCCAGAACGCCTCCAATCCTCTCATCATCCATATTGTTAAAGGCTTCATCAAACAA
The DNA here is from genome assembly GCA_934394595.1 of uncultured Blautia sp. GTDB lineage: Bacteria > Bacillota > Clostridia > Lachnospirales > Lachnospiraceae > Blautia_A. The sequence goes on from CAKRRX010000050.1 coordinate 3,947, forward strand.
CACCAGACCTGCCGCTTCACCGCCAATATTATTACTGTAAAGCTGCACAAAAGAAGCCGCCACAGTCACATAGAACGGAGTCTGAGTTTCCCCGCCACTCTTTTCCTCACATACCTTGGAATAGTAAGAATAGGTTCCATCACTGTGCAGGATCTTGATATCGTAATCCATATATGTACGGTAATCCGTAAACTCTTCCAATGCCTGGGTGCTGTTCTCCCCACCTATGGAAAGGCGCTCAAAAAGCTCATCGATCACAGCTTTATGTGTCTCATGGAAGGTCCCGCTGAAAAGGGATTCACCCTGGATCACGTTGAAATCATCCATGATCATCTCATAATAATTCCGGTATTTTTTGCTTGGCATAAAAAGGAATTCATACCGTTCACTGCTGAAGTCAATGTCCCCAAGGGCCCGGTTCAGCTCACGGAATTCTCCCTGGGCCTGCTTCATATTTTCCTGAAGCTTTGCCAGAAACTGCTCCCGAAATTCAGTCTCTGCTGCTTCCCTGGCAAACTGAACCTTCTCTTCATAATCCAGAAGCTCTGAGTTTTTCAGCCTTTCATATACTGCCTCAAACTCCGGGAATCCCTCCATATTGGCAGCTGCTCCAAAATCATGCTCCGTCTTGTACTGGATCATGGCCTCCCGCATGTTTTCCTTTTGTTTTTCACTGTATCTGGAATTGTTTTCTTTTTTTCGCTGATACTCATTCTGGAAATTCTGGATGCGCTGGATATCTTCCATTTTCGGAAGTTTTTCGTATTCCCGATTCCAGAGATTCAGGTGTTCCCCAAAAGAAGCTCCCATAAGGATCATCTCTTCTTTTCTTCTCACCAGTTCTTCCTGAAGGCTCTGTTTTCTTGCAATCAGCTCCCGTATCCGGCCACTGATGTCCCCGATTTTCCGGTCTTCTGAGCTGATGGTCATTTCTAATCCCTTTAACACCTTTTCCAGCTCATCCAGCTGGAACTGTTTCTGGATCAATGTGGAATTTTCTTTCAATTTAAGGATATTTTCCTCACATTTTTCCATGGATGCCTTCACATTTTTCAATGTACCGGTCACATCCAGACGGTATTTGATATCCACATCACAGTCTGTGGAAAGAAGCTCTGAAATCTTCTTCTGGTCAGCCAGCTGCTTTTCCTGTTTTTCCAGAATTTCCTCCAGCTTTCCATATTCTTCTTCTGCCTGGATCAGCTGCACTTTAAATGCATTTTTTCCGATAAATGGAACCTTATATACCTCCGGTTTGATGGCACTTGCCACTCTGTTCTGATATCGCATACAGCCCTTCGTAATGGAATTCGGGTATTTTTTCAGATCTTCATAACGCTCACACAGCTGTACCTTTCCAAGGATCATATTGCTGTACTGACGGGCATATGAATTTCTGGAAGTAACTACACTGGCCAGAGTTCCCTCTGATGCTGTATCATATTTTTCCAGATCCTTTGTATTGATCAGCCCCACACTGTAAACCTTTTTCTCCCTGCGCAGACGGTCATAGGTACCAAGAGCAAGGTCAAAATCTTCTGGTTTTACCAACACATAAAATCGCTGTGTGTTCAGATAACCTTCCACTGCATCCCGCCATTCTTCGTCCTGGATCTCCAGCATTTCGCAGAGGATCCCCGGCTGGACTTCCCTTCCGATCTGTGCAAAATCTTCTTGCAGCGTCTCCACAAGAAGCTCCACACCAGCTGGATAAGTCAGTTTTTTACGCTTTAATTTTCCCAGCTTTTTCCCGCACTTTTCCATCTCTGTACGGTTCTGATCCAGCTGGATTTTCAGCTGGGCAAGCTCGCCCTGGACACCGGCAAATCGCTCCTGCTTATAGTGGATCACCTCATCTGTGAGTTTTTTCAATACTGCCGTATCCTCCTGAGAGTCCAGATTCTGCAGCTGGCTGCGGTAATCCCGGATTTGACTAAACGCAGCGTTTTCCTCAGCTGTCAGCTTCAATAATTCATCACAATCTCTTAGAGCCTGTGTCACACTTTTCCGAAGTTCTTTTTCCTGTTCCAACGCTGCATTTTGTTTTTCCCGAAGCCGTTCCAGTTCTTTTTTCTGCTCTTCAAGAGCTGTAAATTCCTGATTATGGCGCAGTTCCACCCGAAGATTTGTAGAAATCTCCAATTTCTCAGTGCGCTCTTTTTTCAGCATTTCCATCTGCTGCTTTGCCTGGTTCAGCCGAAGTTCTTCACTTTTTCTGGCAGCTTCCACGCCTTTGAGCCTGCTCTCCACAAGATCTACATCACTTCGTTTCAGAAAATAGCCATACATCTGATCTTTATCCACGGCCTCCTTTGCCTGTCTGTGAAAGGTACGGATTTTTTCCAGCTTCGCCATACGCTTTTTCACATTATCAAGAGTCCGCTCCATATCCTGATAGGTACGTACATTATCCCGAAGTACCTCAATATTGACCTCTTTTTCATCCAGCACATAAGAATAGACAAAATCCTTAATATCATCAATAGGCTTAAATGCAAGTGCCTTGGGAATCAGCCGAAAAAACTTATCCTCGATCCTGCCAAGCCTTGATGTAACCATCCTGCGCGCTTCCACCTGGGTTTTGCACCACTGGCGGATATCAATATTGGAGCCACGGAATTCCGCAATAGATTTTACCTGATTTCCATAAAGAAACAGGTCATCGGAAAGCCTGGTATTTTCCATAAGATACCGTACTGTGGTCTCCTGCTCTTCTGATGAGGAATCTACCACAGCTCCGATAATAAAATACCGGTCCTTGCTTTCCTCATAAAATTCCAGCGCAACATGGGCACTGATCTCTCCGGTACGCTCATAGGGCTGGTTCTCTTTTCCTGTTTTGCAGCGAATATAACCGGTAAGCTTTCGCTTGCCGTTTTCATGGGCAGCTTTGTTAAAGTTTCCGGTGGAACAGATGATCACAAACTGGATCGCATCCAGAAGAGTGGATTTTCCTGCACCGTTTTCTCCGGATAAAAGAGTGGAATCTCCAAAATCTATGGTACAGTTTCCAAATCTGTGCCAGTTAATCAGTTTCATCCTCGTCAGTTTCTTCATTGCCTGCGTTCTTTCCCTTTCTGTAAGTCTCCAGTTTCTCATAGGCGCTCTTAATATCCTCAGTGCGCACAGCCATCAGAATGGAATCATAGATCAGGATCCGGGACTCTTCATCCCCCATATCCTTATCCAGGATTTCCACGATCTGATATCTGCGAAACAGGCTCAATGCATTTCGCATGGTTGTCTTGTCAATGATCCGGTCACGGATATTCAGGCTTACAAATTTATCTTGAATATCTCCCAGGTTCACGATCACTTCCTCTATGGCTGACAGCTGCCGTTTCTTCTCATCGTATAGAATCCGAAGGATCAGAAGTATAATGGAATCGTACAGTTTCAGATTCATACGGTTATATCCTCTCGGACTGGTCAGCTGGATCACACCATAATCCTCATTGATCTCCAGCCGGTATCCAAGGATTCCCAGATATTCCTTAAATTCCTTCCGATATTTCAGAATAAAATAATAATCTCCTCTGGTGTTTTGATTTCCCTTACACAAAAAGCAGGTTCCCAGAAGCCGGTTGCATACCCTGCCAAAATTATCCTTTTCTTTTTGAAGCATTCCTTCCAGAATTTCCATTCACTTTCCTCCGTATCCGAAAATCCCTGAACCTAAAACCGTTTACTTCCCGCTCTTCCAGTGTCTCAATGTCATAGCCCATATTTTTCCGCTGTCCATAAAGCCTCACATAGATCAGCCGGATAAAATCATCTTCACTTCCAAGGGGAAGATCACTGGCCAGCATTTCCTTTTTCCCTGCCATACGCTGCTCCACATAATCCTGAATTTTTTCCACGCTGACCACACGCTGGATCTTCTCTGCCATTTTGCGCATTTTTTCCTGGCGTAACAGCCCGTCAGGTTCCTCCATATCCACCGCTGCAGGTGTAAATTCCCGCTTTCCTTCCACTGCAAGATACAAAGAGCTTTCTTCCAGAATGGAACACTGGTAGATCCGGATCAGATCCTCCAGAAAATCAATACGGTAGATTCCTCCAAGATCCATATTTTCTTCATTGATCTCTTCATTGATCCCCATGAGGATTTCCTTCAGCTGCCCTCTTACATCTTCATTTCCTGCCAGAAGAAATTTGGCACGGTTGATGGCCGCTCGCTGATACTGTGTATTTTTTTCATTGATCTCCTGAAGGATTTCATCCATCCCGCGAAAAGCCTCTATGATCTCATGAAGATACCGGTAAGTCAGCTCCCGCCCCTCTTCCAGGGACACCTCCCGGATGGAGGCTATTTCCGCAGCTGCCTTTTCCAGATAGCCTTTCTCCCGGCTTTTTTCTTCCAGCTGCTGAATGATCTCCGGCCGGAATTTGGACACATTGTCCGAAGTGAGAAGCCGATGATAGGCCTTATCCACAATATTGGTAATATAGTCATTAAACAAGGCATCCATAATCTCTGCCACAGTACTGTGCCTGGTCAGTTCATCGATATAATGCTTGATATTGGAATTGAGGTTTTTCAGCCCAGTGATGAGAAAATCCGTATTTTCCCAGATCTGCATCAGCACGATTCCAGGCCTGTCCATATTCCCCCGGACCAGACTGTATATGGTGTAGATATAGCCCTGATATTCGATCTGTTTACCGTCGGCTATATCAAGCAGTGTTTTGATCACCTTCACTGCATATTCTTTAAAATTAACACGCTGCACATAGCTTTTATCTGTTTCCACCTCGATCCAGCCGTAATATTCCAGCTTTCTCAAGATGCCGTTTGCCCTTCCCCTGCTGTCATTTGCCTGAAATTCTTCTTCCACAAGCTGCGCTGCATTTTCCTGGTTAAAATAGAATTCAAGCTCATCTACCAGCACATCTCTTTCTACTCCAAAGGAAAGCTGATGCTCCATAATGGAAAAAAGGCGGCTGATGCATTCCCAGTAAACCATTCGGTTTGGAGAAGACAGTGGAACAAAAAAATTCCCCGGAATTACACGAAACATAAATTGTGTCCTTTCTGTATCAAAAACTGATTCTGTACGCAGCTGTTTTCACACGCGCAGAACCATATAGAACAAGGGGCAAATTTCTTTGCCCCTTCAGTCGTTCTCTATTTTAACATAATCACGCTGCCAGTACAACCCTGAGCATTCCCAGCACCAGCAGGTGGATCGGATAAAAGAGATAAAAAAACCATTTTGAAAAGGTTCTATGACTTTTTGCCCTCTTTCCATTATAAAAATAAATAATGCAAATCCCGGATAACAGGATTCCGAACACTGCCCCCGCAGAGCACAGAAGATTTTTCCACAAGGGCATGATATCTGCATTTCCTGCACAACTGATCAGGCCAAACAAAAGCATCGCTTTCCCAAAAACAGGCCACAGATTCTTTCGACAGAGTTTTTCGCCATTTTCCTCTGCACCGGACATACTTTGAGCTGCATTTGCAAACCAGATGGTAAAGATCGGCGCAAGAAGTGCCCAGTCACTGCACAGGGAAATAGCTACCAGTCCCCATATACACGCCGTCTGTCGTCCTGTCGGAATTTTCTCCCGGACATACAGGATCAAAAAGCACAGAAACAACGTAAAAATCATATTCATCCCGGTAAACTGGATCACGCCTTCTTCTGTAAACGCCAGATTAAAGGGAATCTGAGAAAGAACAGCAAACAAAAACAGCCTTTTTCCATATTTTTCTTTGGAGTGGGTATAGCCATATCCCTCCACCAGAAAATAGCACATGGTGATAGCGGTAAAATATCCCACATCCACAAACACCTCGAACAGAAGTGTCCCAGGCGTAAGAAACACATTTGCGATGTGATTCAAAAGCATGGTAAACATTGCAATATATTTAATGGTATCCCTGTTCATAACACATCCTGACTTCCTTTACGCCTGGAAAATTCGCAGCAGCATATCTGCCATTCCCACAGAATACCCGGCAGCTGCAAAAATCCCCTGGCAGGCACCCTCTGTCACTACCATCAGCGGCAGCTTTTCCGGATCCACATACATTCTCCGTGCAGTCATTTCTTTGTCTTTTCCGAAATCGTGGAAATACACCTGAATACCCGGAAGCATTTCCAGACATTTGAGCAAAGTGGCATTTTTCAGGGATTCCTGACTGCGCAAAATAAAGATCAGCTGCTCCTGGATCTTTTCAAAGGCATCCTTTGATTCCATGATTTCATTAAGGATATGCTCAGTAGGCTCCCTGCCCTCTTCCAGCCAGAACAGAATATGACGGCTGTTTTCTGTAAGCGCAGACACCGGGATCTTCTCCCCGGCTTTTCCATGAAGCATTGCATCTGGTATAGAATGGGGATTCAGCATTTCTTCCAGAGAGTACTCACGGAGTTCCAGCCAGATCTTCTTGCTTTCTCCTTTTTCTATGTGAAAATCATAGCGTTTTCCAAGAATAGTACCATTGGGAAGCCGGTTTCCAGTAAGAATCCGATAATCTCCCGGCATAATATCCAGCTCCATTCTGCCATCTTCCCACTTGCGATCGGAAAAATCAAGAGTTAGATATCCTTTTCCATCTGTCACCGCAATGGTCCAGTTCTGATAATAATTCCACGCTGCATTTTCCCCTGCAAACACTGTCAGATGGGATTCCTTGCGGCTTTCCTCCAGCACAGCGACAAATTCTCTGCCATCCCAGTATTCCATAGCACCGTCTGCCGGATTCAGTCTTGAAGGGATTCCAAGTGTCCTTGCAATCGCCACAAACAGCACTTTATGGGATTTTTCCCCGGCAATTCCCAGATCCAGGGCAGCCCCCGGTGTAGTATAAGCGGTAAGGCGCTCTTTATCATTTCTCACAGAAATATTTTCTTCGATCCAGGTCCAGATGCTTCGCGGATCTGCTGCAAAAGCCTCTCTTTGGTCTTTTTCAAAATAACTCAGGATTTTCTTTCTCCACTTGCTGAGAACCTCATTTTCCACTCTGGGATTCCACACATAGGGAATGTAAATCTCTTCCGGATTAAATTCCCGGTATACCGAAGCCTCCTGATAATGCCCCTCCAGCACCTCCGGAAATGCATCTCTTCTGTCCTTCTCAGAAAGAACCGCCATCATAGGCTCTATCTCTTCCAGAGTATGTCCATAAAGACATCTCTTCCACAACGGCTGGAAACGGGCGATCTTTCTGCGGCAGTGTTCTCCTTCTGCAGCCACACGTCTGTTGTTTTCCTCTTCCTGCTCACAGGTGATATTCCAGCTGGTCCGTCCTGTATCTTCCGGTGCATTCATGTCAAAATCCACCCACAGCTCATCCTCGTACTCTTCCCCTAAGGTGCAGATAAATTCCTCACCTTCCCGGGTATCGATCACCCGCTCTCCGTAAGCACCATCAAAAATCCCACAGATCAGCAGGCTCCCCAGCCCGGTCACCAGGGAAACCTTACCATCCTCCCCTGTTTTCATCTGGGCAACAGGAGAAAATTCACCGTAATTCATTACATCAGCCTTAACTATGGCGTCAGCTACAGGCATTCCGTCCAGATCCTTCACACAGATAGTAATTCTCTTTGTTTTTGCATAACGGCTCAGCTGATTCAGCATACGGTTCATCCCATCCTGGCCGATAATATCCTCATCCGGCATTGCCCTGTCATACCATCTGGAGCTGACCATCATGGCTCTGGATGCAGCATTTGTAAACCACCCCTTATCCAGAACTGCCTCCGGTTCACAGGCACCAATATAATGCCAGTCACCGTTACACCATACCTCTACCCAGGCATGATTGTCATCACAGTGAGACCACCTTGGCACATACACCTGCCTTGCCGGTATTCCGGCACTTCTCAATGCATTAATGGCAAAAACAGACTCCTCACCACAGCGCCCAACACCACTTCTGTATATTTCCAGAGCAGAACCTGTACGGGCATCTGTGCCCTGATACATCACTTCCCCGGCACACCAGTGGTTGATTTCCAGAATTGCAGCTTCCATATCAAGACCCTGGATCCGATTCTTTAATTTTTCCCAGAAAAAAGTACGGCATGGCTTGATCTCTTCATCGTTTGCCCGATGAAAAAGTATGTAATTCAAAAAAAACTCTTCCGGATATTCCTGAATAAAAGGAGAATTTTCCCACAAATAGATTCCCTGCTGCACAAAGTCCAGATAGGTATCAAATGTATAATTTCCCACATCACTGTAGGGCATATTACTGTACAGGTATTTCATGCCGAGCACCACATCGGGCTTCAGCGCTTCCATTCTCTTTTTAATCTCTTCTGCCATTTGTGGCAGCTCTATGGAAAAATCTTCAAAATCTTTCTGGATTCTATCTCTGTTTTTCTCGAGAAACATGTCTCAATCTCCTTTTATTCCTGTTGTCCAATGATGTCAGGGGCAAAAGCCTTATCATGCAAGCATGAACAGCTTTCTGACCTTTTGACCCTGATATCATCCAATATTAAGCATATTCATGATATTACCGTATCCGGCATCTTCTGCCAGCTGTTGCATTCCATCCCGGACTTCCTCCAGGGAATAATTGTGCATCTCCAGAAATTCGTCTCCCTTTGACGCCGCATATTCATAGAAAAACATGGCCTCAGCCAGATCTTCTTTGTCACCGTAATTGATTCTTTCCAGAAGCTCGTTTTCTGCTTCGTTAATCTCACCTTTATCCACCATGGTTTTCAGATGATGGAGTTTATCACCGGATATCTGATACTTGGTCTCCACAGGCAGTTCCACCTGCACATATTTCTTTCCAAGCATCACACTTGCCAGTACACGGGCAATTTCCTTGATCATACGCATAATATAGTCTTTTTCGTCGTCTGTGAACATTCTTTTCCTCCTGCCTGTGATTTAGCTTTGTTTACACAAAAGGCCCTGTCATGACATCTGTACACGTCTTGACAGGACCTTGGTCATTTTTATTTCATTCTCGATATCCTTTTGTCAATATAATCGGATAAAAATTCAACGCTTCCCTCCACTCCAAGAGTGCTGCTGTTCAGACTCAGGTCATAGGTATGGGTCTCTGACCATTTTGTATTGCAGTGGCTGTCGTGATATTTTTTTCTTTTTCTGTCTTTTTCACGAATGAATCGCTCTGCTTCTTTATCTGTTTTTCCGTAAAGACGTGCTACACGTGCTACCTTATGCTCCATATTTCCAAGAATAAAAATGGAGATCAGGCCTGGATAATCTTTCAGGATCGTCTCGGAGCAGCGTCCTACTACTACAAAGGAATCTCCTTTTTCTGCCTTTTCCCGAAGGAAATTGAACTGTAAAAGTGCCACATTATCTGCCGGGGAACTGCTCATTCCCTTGACTGTACGATACAGGAACTTATTATGCTTCATCTCATCAAAGATTTCCAGTTCCTCACTGCTTACATTATGGCTGTCTGCCACTTCTCTTAAAAGATTGTGATCGTACAGAGATAATCCGTAACGCTTGGCAATTCTTTCTGCGATCTCATGTCCTGCGCTTCCGAACTCTCGTCCAATGGAAATGATCACCTGTTTCTGTGTTTTCATGGTATCTGATATCCTCCCTTCTATATACAGACAGGGGCAAAACGTTCTGCCCCTGACTTGATATCTATGAATTGCTTTGGAACAAAGCCGCTTTCACAATTCTTATAAATATCTTGCGTAGATCATAAGCATGGAAACCAGAACTACAATGATTGTTGCCGGTGCCATAGCTTTACAATATCTGCCCCACTTGATCATATGTCCGCTCTTTGCTGCAGTAGCAATGCCAACTACATTTGCAGAAGCTCCGATAGGAGTTGCACTTCCTCCGATATCAGTACCCATTGCCAGGGCCCATGCAAGAATGGAGATATCAATTCCCTGAGAAGCTGCCAGACTGTCGATAACCGGGATCATAGTAGCTGCAAATGGAATATTGTCAATAAATGCACTTGCCACAGCAGATACCCAGATAATGATGGCAATCATGACTTTCAGGTTTCCACCACTTACCTTGCCGATAAAGCCAGCCAGAAGTGTCAGGATGCCAGTCTGTTCCAGACCACCTACTACAACAAAAAGTCCTACAAAGAATAACAGAGTTTTATAATCTACCTTTTTCAGAAGTTCCAGCGCATCTTTTCCCGCAGTGATCAGTGTCACAGCTGCGATAAATACACCAATGCAGGATACTGTCAGTCCGGTCTGTGAATGGGTAACCAGAAGTACCACTGCACAGAGGAAGATCACCCAGCTGATGATAAATCCTTTCTGATCTGTGATAGCCTCAGATGGATCCGGCAGTTCGGCAGGATTGATCTTTCCTGCATTTTCGGTAAGCTCCCTGCGGAAAACAAAATAGAAATAAATTACCACCATAACCAGTGCGATCACTGCGATCAGTCCGGTATTCATCACAAAATCCGCAAAGGAAAATCCAAAGGAAGTTCCGATGATAATGTTTGGCGGATCTCCGCACATAGTAGCAGAACCACCAAGATTTGCACAGAAAATTTCTGCCAGGATCATCGGTACCGGATTGAACTTCAATAGCTGTGAAAGCTCTACGGTAACTGCTGCCAGGAACAGGATTACGGTGATACTGTCAATAAACATTGCCAGTACAAAGGACAGAAGCATAAAAGTGATAAAGATCGGAATGATCTGATATTTTACCAGCTTTGCGATCTTCATGCATAACCAGCGGAAGAAACCGGATTTTGCCATTCCCTCTACCATGATCATCATACCTGCGATGAACACGATGGTCTCCCAGTTGATTCCTGCGGATGCTTCGCTTCCCTCACCAGCTGTGTGCCAGAAGCTCGGTGAAAAAATACTATGTACATTTAAGGTTTCAATAATAGCTGACGGACTGTGCATACAAAGGCCAAATACCAGAATCAGTGTAAGGGCTGCACATGCCAGCGTAACAATGTGTCTTTCCCATATCTCTGTGACGATCAAAACAAACATCGCCAGAAATATGATTACTGCAAAAATCTGTGCTGTCATTTCTTTCCTCCATGACTGTCAAACCATGCCATCCAAAGTCCCACTCCGATGGCTGCCACAATCATTATCCCTATAAAAATATTGAGTAACATATGGTGTCTACCTCCGATCCTATACCTTTTGTTTACATGGAAACAGGCATTACTGAAAAAGCAGTAATGCTTATGGTATACGATCTTCAGTGTTTCTGCCCGTCCTGGTGATGGATATAACAGATGACCTCTTTTCTGCCATCTGCGTCATCTCTGGTGAGCAGACGCTTTTTTTCTTTATAAAATACGGTATTCGCCAGCAAAACTGCCAGCATGATGAGCACCAGCATCATTCCTGCAGTGCCTCTCTGACGGAAACGCTGATCCGTCTCCATCTTCACAGATACCTGCCGTATGCCGATCAGTTCCTCGGCACTGGTATGGGTACTTCTGGAAAGCTCCGGTGAGATCAAAGAAGCGGAGGCCGGTTTCAGTTCTGAAACATACAGAAGCTGCTTTGCTTCCATGCCAGCAAAGCATACACACAAAACTGCCATGATCACGCAAAAAAGCAGACAGATACAGCAATTTCGCCATTGGTTCTTTTTCACTTGGCCTCACCTCGATACCTGAAAAAATTCGTTTCTATAATAGCAGATTCCATAGGTTTTTTCAATAAATTTTTTCAACGGCAAAGCGCACACAAAAAAACAGACTGAAATGCCCTGTTTTTGGGATTTTCAGTCTGTTTTTTGCATTCGATTTCTTAGCTGCTTATTCAGCTTCTGTCTCCTCAGCTGTATCTGCGGCATCTTCTGCCTCTGCACTGTCCTCTGTCTCTGCGTCTGCGCTGTCTTCTGCCTGGGCATCATCTGCTGCCTCAGCGTCCTCGCTGTCCTCAAATGGGATAACTGCGCCATCATATTTCTCATTGATAAAATCTTTGATCTCGTCGGATTTTAATACGTCTACAAGAGCTTTGATCTTATCGCTGTTCTCGTTGCCCTCTTTTACTGCGATTACGTTTACATATGTTTTTGCAGCCTCAGAATCAGAGGTCTCATATGCAAGTGCATCTTTGGATACGGAATAACCAGCCTGAAGTGCATAGTTTCCGTTGAGGACGATGTAAGAGGTCTCTTCTGCAACACGTGCTACCTGCTCAGCTGCAAGCTCTACGATTTCTACATTATATGGATTCTCTTCAATATCATTTACAGTTGCTTCCAGGCCTACGCCATCTTTCAGGGTAATGATTCCGTTATCCTGAAGGAGAAGAAGGGCTCTTGCCTCATTTGTGGTATCATTTGGCACTGCAATGGTGTCTCCGTCTGCAATGTCATCAAGACTGGATTTTGTTCCAGGATAAATTCCAAATGGCTCGTAGTGGATTCCGCCTGCATTTACAAGGTGGGTTCCTTTTTCCTCATTGAAGCTGTTCAGATATGGGATATGCTGGAAATAGTTTGCGTCAAAGTCACCGCTCTCTACTACTTCATTTGGCTGTACATAATCATCAAATACAGTTACCTCAAGGTCATAGCCCTCTGCCTCAAGAAGTGGTTTTGCTTCCTCAAGGATCTCGGAGTGTGGTGTCTCGGATGCTGCTACTGTGATAGTCTTGTCATCATCTGCTGCAAATACAACGGATGTTCCTACAGTTCCAAAGATCAATGCTCCTGTAAGTGCTGCTGCGATTAATTTTTTCATGATAAGTTTCCTCCTCGTTTAAAAAAAATATATTTTGTTGTTATATTAC
>CAKRRX010000051.1 GCA_934394595.1 uncultured Blautia sp.
TACAGACTGGCCAGATGGCTTTTACAAGGTAGGAACTCCGACTGTTACCAAGCCTACTGAAATTCCGGAAGAAACACCTGTAGTCACCGAAAGTGCAGAACCTACTACAGTAAGTGCAGAACCTACTACAGTACCGCAGAATTATGGAAATCCGTCCACCGGGGTAAAGACTGGGGACAACACGCCAATCGTATTTTTTGTACTGGTATTTGTGGCAGCAGTGGCAGTTATTGCCGCATCTGTGTACGCCATTAGAAAGCGCAGAAAATAATAAAATAGAAAGCAGGCAGCATTCACGAAAAACGTGGAGTGCTGCCTGTTTTTTCGCATGCTCTAAGACATAGAGACTTGTCAAAAAAAGGCAGGTGGTATATGATGAGAGAAAACGTTGCCATATGAGGAGGAACGAATCTATGCTGTATTTTGAAAACGATTATTGCGAAGGTGCCCATGAAGCCATATTACAGAAATTAGTGGAAACCAATATGGAAAAAACTCCGGGATATGGGCTGGATCACTATTGCGAAGGGGCAAAAGAAAAGATCAGAAAAGCCTGTGAGTGTCCTGATGGAGAAGTCTATTTTCTGGTAGGAGGAACTCAGACAAATGCTACTGTGATAGCTGCTATGTTGAACAGGTATGAGGGTGTATTGTCCGCAGTGACCGGACATATTAATACACACGAAGCAGGTGCCATTGAATTTACCGGCCACAAAGTACTTCCGCTTCCGCAAAAAGAAGGTAAGATCTGTTCCGCTGATTTGAAAAACTATCTGGTTACTTTTTACAGTGACGGAGGCTATGAGCACATGGTAATTCCGGGAATGGTTTATATATCTCATCCTACAGAGTATGGAACTTTGTATACCAAAAAGGAACTGGAAGAAATCTCTGCAGTCTGCAGAGAGTATAAAATTCCGTTGTTTCTTGACGGAGCAAGATTGGGGTATGGTCTTGCAGCCGAAACCGATGTTACCTTACCGGATATTGCCCGTCTTACCGATGTATTTTACATTGGCGGCACTAAAGTAGGCGCTTTTTGCGGGGAGGCGGTAGTGTTTACGAAACAAGCACCGAAACACTTTTTTTCAATGGTCAAACAGCAGGGAGCCTTGCTGGCAAAAGGCAGATTCCTGGGAATTCAGTTTGACACCCTTTTCACAGATCAGTTATATCTTAAAATTAGTAAAAATGCCATTGAAACAGCCAAAAAACTGAAATCCGCATTAAAAGAAAAAGGTTATCAATTTTTCCTGAATTCTCCAACTAATCAGATTTTTGTAATACTGGAGGATGAAAAAATGAAAGAACTGGAAGAAAAAGTAAAATTCACCTTCTGGGAAAAATATGATGATACTCATACTGTTGTGCGGTTTGCTACCAGTTGGGGGACAAAAATGGAAGACGTAGATGCCCTGATCGAAATCCTGTAAACAAGAGTGAAGGTAGGATGGGGCGATAAAAATCTTAATAAAACGGGAGGATTTACAATGAGAGTAGCAGAAGTAAAACAGTCGATTCTTGCTAACAAAACAGCACTTGGTATCGAACTTGGTTCCACAAGGATCAAGGCTGTACTGGTAGACGGCAGCAATATGCCTATCGCATCCGGTGGACATGAATGGGAAAACCGTTACGAAAACGGTGTGTGGACCTATAGCCTGGAGGACATCTGGACGGGAATCCAGGATTGTTATCAGGAAATGAAAAAAGATGTAAAAGAAAAATATGACGTGGAGCTGACCTCAGTTGGCGCTATCGGTATCAGTGCCATGATGCACGGCTACATGCCATTTGACAAAAATGGAAAACTACTGGTTCCATTTCGTACCTGGCGAAACAATATCACAGGAGAGGCAAGCCGGAAGCTTTCTGAGCTTTTCCAGTACAACATCCCTCAGAGATGGAGTATTGCCCATCTGTATCAGGCAATCCTGAAAGGGGAAGAGCATGTAAAGGACATTGACTATATTGCCACTTTGGAAGCTTATGTACACTGGAAGCTTACAGGCAGGCGTGTCCTTGGAATCGGTGATGTGGCCGGAATGTTCCCGGTAGACAGCACTACAAAAGATTACAATGAAAAAATGGTGCAGCAGTTTGATCAGCTGGTAGCATCCTATGGTTTTCCGTGGAAGCTGCGGGATATTTTGCCTGAAGCACTGACTGCCGGGGAGGATGCAGGCTGCCTTACTAAAGAGGGAGCAAAGCTTCTGGATGTAAGTGGTTCCTTAAAAGCTGGAATTCCAATGTGTCCGCCGGAAGGAGACGCAGGAACCGGAATGGTAGCGACCAACAGTGTGGCAAAGCGTACCGGAAACGTATCTGCCGGAACCTCTGTGTTTGCCTCCATCGTGCTGGAAAAAGAACTGTCTGCTCCATATTCCGAGATCGATATGGTAGCCACCCCATCCGGACATCCGGTGGCAATGGCACATTCCAATAACTGTACTTCAGACCTGAATGCCTGGGTGAATATTTTCCGCGAATTTACAGAAGCAATGGGAATGGAAGCGGATATGAATAAATTATTCGGAACTTTGTACAATAAAGCCATGGAGGGCGATGTAGACGGGGGTGGCCTTTTATCCTACTGCTATTTTTCCGGCGAGCATGTGACCGGATTTACAGAAGGAAGACCACTGTTTGTGCGCTCCCCTGAAAGCCGTTTTAATCTGGCAAATTTTATGCGCACTAATCTATATACCTGTCTGGGAGCAATGCGGGTAGGACTTGACATCCTTTTCAAAAAAGAAGGGGTAAAAGTAGACCGGCTTCTGGGTCATGGCGGCCTGTTTAAGACAAAAGGGGTAGGACAGCAGATTCTGGCAGATGCTGTAAATGCACCGGTTTCTGTAATGGAGACAGCAGGAGAAGGCGGAGCCTGGGGAATTGCAGTCCTTGCTTCTTACCTGATCAATAAAGAAGAGAGGGAGACTCTGGAGGATTTCCTGGACTCAAAGGTGTTTGCAGGAAATCAGGGAAGCACTTTAAATCCTGATCCGGAAGGAGTAGAAGGATTTAACATGTTTATGGAGCGTTATATGAAGGGCCTGTCCATAGAGCGGGCTGCTGTGGACTCCAAAATCTGGTAATTGAGAAAGGACGGATCCAATGGTTTTCAGTTCGATGATCTTTCTGTGGATCTTTTTGCCGACAGTGCTGATCTGCTATTTTTTAAGTCCGCAGAGATTTCGAAATGGACTTCTGGTCTTTTTCAGTCTGCTGTTTTACGCATGGGGAGAGCCTGTATACATTTTTCTCATGCTGCTTTGCGTAGGGGTGAATTACACTGGCGGGCAGATGCTGGAAAAATATCCCCGGCAGAAGAAAAAAGTGCTGTGTATAACAGTTGTGGTCAATCTTTTGCTTCTTTGTTACTTTAAATATTTTGGTCTGCTGGCGGATTTGCTGAACGGAATTATCACAGCAGCAGGAGGCAGTGGATTTTCCTTTACCCAGGCAGCACTTCCGGTGGGAATCTCCTTTTACACCTTTCAGGCATTATCCTATGTGATCGATGTGTACAGAGGGGAAGTAAAGGCGCAGAAAAAGTTTGGCTATGTACTTTTGTACATTTCCTTTTTTCCGCAGCTGATCGCAGGCCCTATTGTAAAATATAAAAATATAGAAAAGCAGATCCAAAAGCGAAGGGTAACTGTAGAAAAATTTGCAGCAGGAATCATGCGTTTTATCTGCGGCCTGGGCAAAAAAGTGCTTCTGGCGAATGCTTTTGCCAAGGTAGTGGACAGCGTGTACAGCTGCAGCCCGACAGATGTATCGAGAAAAGCACTTTGGCTGGCTGCAATTTTGTATATGCTTCAGATATACTATGATTTTTCCGGATATTCGGATATGGCCATTGGACTTGGCAAAATGTTCGGCTTTGATTTTTGTGAAAATTTCCGTCAGCCTTATCTGGCAACTTCTGTACAGGATTTCTGGAGAAGATGGCATATTTCCCTGTCCTCCTGGTTTCGGGATTATGTGTATATTCCTCTGGGAGGAAACCGATGTGGACAAAAAAGGACATACCTCAATCTAATGGTGGTATTTTTCCTTACGGGATTGTGGCATGGAGCTGGAATCACCTTTATATTATGGGGGTTATATCAGGGACTTTTTTTGATCCTGGAGCGGGCATGGCTTGGTAGAAAGCTGGATAAGCTGCCAGGCTTTGTGAGCTGTATGTATATGCTGGTCATTGAATTTTTCGGATGGATTCTGTTTCGCAGTGAAAGTCTGGAAATGCTTGTTTCTTATTTGAAAAACATGTTTGCACCTCATGGAGGAATCATCCTGGTATCGGCTTATCTGGACAAGAAAATGTTGTTTTTGATTCTGGTGGGAATTTTGTTTTGCGGCAGTATACAGTTGCTTTATGCCAGGATGCGTGTCCGCATGAACGGACTCCTGAAAGAGAAAGGCGCGGTTACAGTTCCAAGGATCCTTGGGTGTATGCTGATTCTGTGGCTTAGCATTTCATCCCTGGTCAGCAATAGCTATAATCCTTTTATATACTTCAGATTTTGACAGGAATACTATGAAAAAACAGAAAATATTAATCGCATTATTTGTGGGAAGTCTTGTTCTGCCCAATCTGATCTGGGGGATTTTTTACAGATGCTTTGACACATCCAACTATGAAAACAGAGAACTGGCATCTTTTCCGGAGGTGGATCTTCTGAAAATAGAAAATTTCCCCGGGGAATTCGAAGCTTTTTATCAGGATCAGGTTCCATTTAAGAATTATTTTGTACAGCTGAATAACACCATTGACACAGAGCTTTTTTGCAATACGAAGATTGGAGATGTGGTGATCGGAGAGGATAACTGGCTGTTTTACCTCACGGATAAACAGGGGGAAAATGCCATGGCCGATTACCAGAAGACGAATCTGTATTCAGCGGAAACTTCCGGGGATATCGCATCAATGCTGGAAAAAGTGCGGGACTGGTTTGAGGAAAAGGGCGTAGAGCAATTTCATTATTACGTTGCCCCAAATAAAGAGACGATCTACAGTGAATATATGCCGGAAAAGCCGGAAGTGATCGGGCAGGGAGATTCCAGGATGGAGTCCTTTGCGAAATACATGGAGAGTCATTCAGATGTGGAATTTACCTGGCTGGCAGATTATATGATGGAGTATTCAGAAAAATATCAGCTTTTCCGAAAATATGATACCCACATGAACAATCTGGGCGGATACATTATGAGTGAAAAGATCACAGAGGATCTTACAGGGGATACGCTTCCGATAGAAGAGATTGTGATCGAGAGAGGACAAAGGCCCTGTATTGGTGATCTGTCCCGTATGATCGGCAGACAGGATGTTTTTCTGGATGACCGGGAATATGGCTTGAAGGAGTTCCATGATGGGATACATTATCAGGTGGAAAAGAAGAAATTTCAGGACGGAGAGGAGATTTTCAGGGAGTTTACCTCCAATTCGGAAAATGACAGGACTCTTCTTGTAATCGGAGATTCTTTCAGGCTTCGCCTGGAAAAGTTTCTGCCGTACCGATACAGCCACACGGTTTTTGTGAGGATTGATGATTTTACCCAGGGTCTGCTGGAAAAGTATAAGCCGGATGATGTGGTGCTCGTCACAGTAGAGCGCAATCAGAGGTATCTGGAAAATCTGGATACGTATATGATAGGAAAATGAAAAATGGAACAGATTCGAAGAAAGCCTTTTTCAAACACACTCTAGCAGAAACTCTTGGGAAAGGTATTGCAATAGTCAGAATATTATAATAATATTGACAAATATTGTGCTGAATGCTATGATATTAGCAACTAATTTTGACAAAAATAGTTGCCATAATCAGAGTTTATAAATCCATATTTTGAAGGAGGATCACTATGAAGAGAAAGAAGATTACAGCAGTTCTGTTAGCTTCCCTGTTGGGGGTCAGCGCAGCACCAGTAAGTGCATTTGCAGCAGATTCTTACACTGCTACTGAGAAAGCTGCATATGCGGCAGCAGTAGAAAAGTTTGCAGCAGAGTATGCAGAGGACCTTGCAAAGTATAAGGAGGCTATCACCGGCAATGCAGACATTAAGCTTAGCATTGACGATGCTGGAAAGCAGCTGATCGGTATGCTTGCACAGGGACTGGATGTTTCCTGGCTGAACGATGTTTCCCTTACCACAAATGTATCTGTGA
The DNA here is from genome assembly GCA_934394595.1 of uncultured Blautia sp. Classification (GTDB taxonomy): domain Bacteria; phylum Bacillota; class Clostridia; order Lachnospirales; family Lachnospiraceae; genus Blautia_A. The sequence continues at coordinate 6,170 of CAKRRX010000051.1, forward strand.
AGGACAATGTGATGGCTGAGACCATGGCAGTGAATGTAAACGGAGGCCAGATCTGTACAGTAGAGTACTATTTTGATCTGGAGAATTCTATGGTTTACATGAGAATGCCGGAACTGGCAGATGGTTACATCAAGATGAATCTGCAGGAGCTTAGCAATTCCGCTGAGAGTGTAGTCGCTTCTGATACTTCTTTAGATGTAGATATGGATATGGGTGATCTGTTATCCGGATATACCGGATTCCTGGAGAATATGCCAGATGCAGCAGTGATCCAGAACCTGCTGAATACATATGGAGATGTTTTCTTTAATAATGTGACAGATGTGGAGAGCGCTGGAACACAGGCTGTAACCGCAGGGGGTGTAAGCCAGGATCTTACCCTTCTTCAGGGCAGAATCGGCGCCAATGAATTGATCGCTATGCTGAAGGAAGCAGTTACTACTGCGAAGTCAGATGAAGATCTGAAGGGAATCGTGGAGACTGTTACCGGTATGATGAATGATCCGGCTTATACCTATGATACATTTGTAGCAGCGCTGGATGAGCTTGAGGGTGAATTTGAAGGAACAGAAGAGCAGCAGGACGATGGTTCCGGATTTATCCTTGGTGCATGGGTGGATGCAAACGGTGAGGTAGTTGGACATCAGTTCGATTTTACTGATGGTACCAGCACATATACAATTTCTTCTGTCTCCACCGCTGACGGAGATAACAGAGGCTATGCACTTCAGGCTTTACTGGATGGTGAGAGCTTTGCCCTGGAAGGAAGCGGACAGATGAGCGGTGATCTGTTATCCGGAAATTATGTTCTGAATGTTTCCGGTGAGGATACCGTACAGATCGATGTACAGAATTATGATCCGGCTGCGGCAGAGGAAGGTATGTGGAAGGGTGTTTACACCATCTCCGCAGTTCCGGTAGTGGATAGCGAGGGCAATTCCTATGATCCTCTGAATGGTTTCCAGCTTCAGATCACAGCTGATGCTCAGGATAAGGATAGTGTAAGCCTTGGCGTAGGTGTCTTAAGCAGCGGCGTAAGCCTTGGAGCAATTACTCTTAGTAGCTCAAATGCAGGCGATGCTATTGAAATTCCGGATCTTGCTTCTCTGGATAATGTATATGATCTGAATTCCGATGAAGATGGTACCAGATTTGAGAATGAGATGACTCTGGATAACATCATGAATAATATGACAGCAGCAGGTGTACCGGATGGATTCCTTGAGACTTTGATTAATGCAGCTTCCGGAAGCGGAGCAGACACAGTGGACGGAACTGTTAATGAAGAAACTGACATGGCTGGCGATACTTTAGATGAGACTCCAGCTGCATAAGTAATATAAGAGACAAATGCGATACAGGGGCAGGCGAAGAAATTTGCCTGTCCTTGTTGTATCAGAGATAGAGCGTGAATGGATAGGCATCAGGAGATTTTGTAAAATCCGGTTCTTTAGAGTCTGATTTTACAATGGGATGTGGGACCGGGAGTTTTGATCAGGTGAAAAAGAAGAGTTTAGTTTTATTGTTTCTTGTATTTTTGCTGTGTTTTACCGGAAGTGTGAGTGTGGAGGCTTCGGCTTATGTAAAAAGAGGAAATACAAAGGTAAGCCTGACTTCTTCGAAACATGGATGGGTAAAAAAGGGAAAATATTACTATTTTTATAACAGCAGAGGAAGACTCCTTCGGGGGCAGATCCGCTATAAAGGAAAGAACTATTACAGCAGTAAAAGTGGACGTCGTGTAACTGGCTGGGTAATAAGAGGTGGAAAACGGTATTATTATAACCGAAAAAATGGTGTGATGTTTACGAACCGCTGGGCAACTGGAACCAAGTATAAATATTACTTCAATAAATCCGGAGTAGCCATTGCCAGCCGCTGGTTCACAGATAAGGGAAAGACCTATTATTTTCTGGCAAATTCCAGGATGGCTACAGGATGGAAAAAGATTGGAAAGTATTATTATTATTTCAATCAGAAAACAGGAGTGATGGCCCAAAACCAGTGGGTAGGAAAATATTTTGTAGGAGAGACCGGAAAAAGAACCGGTCAGACCAGACCGGATGTGAAGATAAACACCTCCCATTATACTTATGAAAGCAGTACGCTGAATATAGATCTTCGGAGAAAATCTGTACACAATGTTCCTTACTGGGTGGCTGTGATTCAGGTGGCAAGTCCGGATCAGCTGCGCTCTGCCCTATCCTTTGGAACTTATGGCGGCACTAGGCAGACCACGTCCGGGGCTGTGTCCCAGAATGGCGGGATTATTGGAGTAAATGGCAGTGCGTTCAGCTATGAGACGGGACGGCCTTCTCCACTTGGAATGTGTATCAAAAATGGTGTGATCTATGGTAATTATCATACCAGCTACAGTGTGATGGCAGTAAAAAGAGATGGTACCATTTATACGCCGGAGGTGGGGCTTTTGGGGGAGGATCTTCTGGAAGTGGGAGTGAAAGATACCTATAATTTTGGTCCGGTTCTGATCAAGGATGGAGCGGTACAGCCTGCATGGGCCGAAACCGCGAAATATTATCCACGGTGTGCAGTGGGGATGGTTTATCCGGGAAAATATGTGCTTCTGGTTACAGATACAGGAAACTATTCAGGATTGAACCACTGGGATCTCACCAGTATTTTTTTGTCCTATGGATGCACCTATGCTTACAATCTGGATGGAGGCGGTTCAGCTACATTATATTACAATGGGCAGGTGATGAATAAGCTGATCAGCAATTATCAGCGTCCCTGTGGAGATTTTTTGTATTTTACAAGATGAAAAGGAAAGAAAAAAAGCATTCACTGCCGGGAAATTCAGTTTTCCTGGTGTGAGTGCTTTTTTTAATAGCTTTTTTCAGGCACGCTCTAGAGAACCCCAAGCTGGTCAATCTGCTGCCTGGTTTCATCAGATACCAGCTCATAGATTTCCTGCAGTTCCATTTTGAGGGTATATTTATCTGGAATCTGATAGGAATACTGGTCGCCTTCCTTTAAGGATTGTTTTTCCAGGGCAATCAGATAGTCAGCGAATTTTTCATATTGTTCAAGTGCCATGTAACATTTTTTATAATCAAAAAAAAGTGTATTGTCAGATGTGCCATTTTCTTTTAACTGATCGCATATGCTTAAGGCACCTTCATAGTTTTTGATATCGATCAGGTCAGAGATAGCATTCAGATGGACTGTGGTTTCCTGGCAGGCTGCTATGCCGGCATCATAACGGGAGCGGACACTGTCGGACAGTGGATAATCTTTCAGCTCCACCAGACGCTGATAGATGGGGGAGGATTCCGAAAGACTTTGAACTCCGGCTACATTTGTGAGAAAGTAAAGAACCACATTTACGGCTTCATCGTAGTTTCCTTCCTTTTCATAAAGACTGGAATAATCCAAAGCCCCTGCAAAGGAATGAGGATCCACCTTCTTTTGTTCCAGAATCTGGCGTGCTTCCTGGGTGTTGCCCTCATCAAGAGCCTGATCGAATAGAGAGGTGTAATTCAGGTCGGAGAACTGCTTCTGGACATTGTTGATAATAGTGCAAAAGGGAATCAGTAAAAGCAGGGCAATTGCCAGTATACAGCTGAAACGGTAACGAAGCCATTCCATCCAGTTGAAAAAGTACAGCTTTTTGATATAAGACAGGATTTTCTGTACATAGGGGGTGGAAAGCCGATTATCTGTCTGTTTTGCCTTTACCTGAGAAAGTGCATTCTGTTTTTTTAAGTATTCCAGATCCTGCTGTTTTTGCAGGATCTGACGGATATTGTTGTCCATGGTCGTATTATGTCCTTATAAGATAGATGTGTTGCAAAAAAGCAGAGCCTCTGGGCGTTGCCAGAAAACTGCTTCTCATCAGGTGAGAAAAAGCAGAAAGATTAAAACGAGTAAGACTGCCATTATTACCGGATGCCTGCCGCGAAATCCTGGGATGTGGTTAAACAGGCTGTCATAGGGGGGTGCGGTGACATAGAGGATATTCATAATGTATCTTCGCAGTGCTCGGCAGTTTCGGAATCGCCTGGAATAATCGGCTGTGCATTTGGCAATAAGTTTGCGTACCTTTTTGCTGCATCTTGCATTTAGCTCCTGGGAAGAAATCTGTTTGGGGGATTTTCCGGTGAGCATGAATGCAAGGACACAGCCAAGGGAGTAGATGTCGATCCGGTCTGTAGGATTTTTGTAATCCAGGATCTCCGGTGCTGCATAAGGGTTGGTTCCTGCTATCACTGTGACCAGATGATTCTGATTTTTAAATTTGCCGGCAATGTCAAAATCAATGAGCTTACAGGAAATCTTCTGATGGATACCGCTGACATTCTGGCAGGTTCCCGGAATCAGCGCCGTGGGGTCCGTAAGCAGGATATTTTGCGGGGCCACATCTCCATGCACCAGAGAAAGGGAAGACAGTCCTTCCAGGCCCTTACATAGCTGAAGTAGAAAAATCAGAGCCTCTTTTTCGGATAGACAGCCGTATTCGTTGATATAATCCTCCAGGGAAAGGCTCCTTTTGTCCAGAAGGGAATCAGGATAAGTAAGGGCAGAGGGCTTTGGGATAAATTCATTCACTGCCAGATTCTGACCATTCTGGTAAATAACGCCGAAAACAGTTTCTATATAAGGATTCCAGATGGAGCTGATTTTTTCGTAGATATCTGCCTGTGCAGGGGAAATTTCTTTCAGAATGACAGAACCGGAATCAGGAACAAGAGTCGTCTGGGATGGCTGCAGTTCTGCAATATAGGTTGTATAATAATTTCCGTCCTTCTTTTTTCTGGGAGCGGAAAGCGGATCCAGAAAGTCCAGGTCAAAATAGGGCTCCAGAGCCTGTCGCATTGTATCTGAAAGTGCCATGACAGCCGTTTCCTCCGGTGATTTTTGTGATGTTTATTTATAGTACAGTATAGAAGTATTTGCGGAACATGTAAAGAGCCAGCGCAGGGAAACGTTGCTTCTCTGTACTGGCTTTGATGTTGTCTGAGAAAGTGAAAATCTATATATCCTGAAGACGGCTTTAGAGCCTTTTTCAAACACGCTCTAGCCAAGAACTGGCAAGCCTCTGGAAAGCAGCTGTTCATTGATCTCATCCAGAGACCGGCTCTGCCGGATGGCACACATGATTTCGAAGTCCCTTTCGTTTTTGGGATAAAAGTCTGCCTGGATCAGGCGCTTTAAAATATCTCTGGTCTCCCGGACATTCAGCTTCAGCATAATACATACGATGATCAGCTTGTCTCTGCTGAGATTTTTGGTTCCATGAAGAAATTCATGAAGGTGGGAAGAGCGGATATCACACATTTCTGCGAACTTATTTACGCTCAGTCCACAGGCTTCTATATTGTGATAGATTTCCAGAAGAATCTCATCCCGGCTGACAAATTCTATTTTCTCACGGTCTACTTCACCGTTTTTCTCAATTTCCTGAAATAAAATATCGGTGCTTAATTTTTCACTCATGCTTCCGCCCTCGCTGTTAAATTGTTACAAGTCAGGAACAAAATACCTTTTGTTCTAGAGCGTGTTTGAAAAAGGCTTTCTGCAAGACGTGCGTCACAATTTGTGGGAATGATTTTTCGAACACGCTCTAACGTCTTACATACAGTATAGCGCCGGAGGGAATCCAGTGCAAAGCAAATATGAGAAAAAGGCAAAATATACACTGGCAGTGAATGAAATAAAAAAATTACAGGACTATAATAAAAGAAATGGGAGCGGATTGTATGTCTGAAAAAGCTCTACTCCTGAGTCTGCAACAGCTCCATAATATTTAATACAGCCTTGCGCTGATTGGGAGTGAGCAGACTCCATTGGCTTAACATATTTTTTTCCTCTTCAGTTATGGAGAGGATGATTTCTGTATCATTAAAAAAATCTGCCAGGGAAATGCCGAAGGTCTGGCACAGGATTTCCAGCTTATCAATAGGGGGCATAAGGTTTTTGCGATACCAGGTGGAGATGGTAGACTGGGGAATTCCGGACAGTTTTGCAAGACGATAGGTGGTCCAGCCCCGTTCCTGGCGAAGGACGGTTATTTTATCTAATACATTGAACAATGTGGGTACTCCTTTTTCAAACATGCTGTATATGGATGGGGAAATAAGTTCAAACATCTTGTTGTACAAGCCCAAATGGTCTTTTAAACTTTTGACACTGGCAACATCCTATATTACGTTAATCATATTTCGACAAACCGCTTTACAATAGTTGTGAAAAGACGTAAAATTATTATCGAATATACAAAGTATATCCAATTTATACAGTAAAAGTTAAGTATTGATCAGACAAAAGCAGAAACAAGAAAGGAAGGTATGGGTTATGAGAAAGAAAGTATGGGGGATTTTGCTTACGGCTGCAATGCTGGCAACAAGCGTACCTGTGGCGTCCACTACATGGGCAGAAGACGGTTTTACAGATGGCGAGGCCCTTACTTTGCAGACAGAAGAGGGGGATTTGCCCGAGGAGACTGAGGATTTTCAGGATGAGCAGACTCTGGAAGAAAATGTGACAGAATTCAGCGCAGACCCGGAAGAGGAGATTACAGATGCAAGTGATGTGACGGATGAACTGGAAAATGCGGAGTATGAAGAAGGTGAAATCAGGGAACTGGAAATTGGGAAGACCTATCATATTTTAGCAGATTTACAGCCGGATTATAGTTATTATAAAAGGTTTACAGCAAGTGTAAAATGTCCAGATGCCGGCAGAGTAAAATTTGTAATAAATGATTGTAATGTGGTGAAATATTTAAGAGGCGGAGATGGAATTCATTATACCAGTGAGGATACTGCAGAAACTTATTGGCATACAGTAAATAATGAAACTGTAACCTGTGAGTTTCAGGTGACTAATTTACAAGATGAGTATCAAAACTTCAATAAAGAGGCAACGCTTACTGTAAAATTTGAAAGTATTAATGATTACAATGGAGAACTGGCTGGAAATCATTCCTTTGATCAGGCAACACCTATGCAATTGAATACAGCATATGAGGGAAGCTGTGTCGGAACGGATTATAAGGATGACTATTACAAATTTGTGATGGAAAAACCAGGCTTAGCTGTGGTGACTCATTCCGGAGCATTTTCCGCTCAAGTGTGGGAGGAAGATGAAAATGGAAATACGGATAAGATAAGATCTTTGGACAATAAGCAGGCTAAAATACGTCTTTCTGCAGGAAACTACTATATTGTAGTACCTGGAAATTATACCAGTAAATACGGCGAATATACAGTAAAAGCGGATGTAACTTATGAATCTCCAGAGGATTATGAGCAGGAGAATAATAATGTAAAGAGCCAGGCTAATGAGAAAAATCTGAATCATTGGTATACAGGAAATCTGAATAACAAAGAAGATGTAGATTGCTTCAAATTTAATCTTACAGACAGAAGCGTTGTATCAATAGAATTTCAAGTACCAAGACAGATTCAGGAAAATTTATTTAAGATAGCTCTTTGTGACAGCAGCATGAATGAAATTGCCAGTGCAAGCAACGCATCAAATCCGTATCTGACATTTGGAAATGGAATTTATGATCCGGGAGTATATTATATTCGTGTAATAAAAGACCAAAATTTTTACTCGGATGATTTTTCTGAGTATGATTACTCCTTCAATTTCAACCAGATGAAATACATCCCGGTATCCGGAATTTCTATTCCATCCACTGCAAATGTGAAACTGAATGGAAAAGCTTCCCTGAACCCAGCCGTAATACCGGACAATGCATACAACAAAGAACTGAAATGGAGTACCAGTGATTCGGACATTGCAACTGTTGATGAAAATGGAACTGTAACTGGTCACCACGTGGGAAGTGCGGTGATCACGGCTCAGGCAACCGACGACAGTGGAGTGTCTGCAAAATGTGTGGTAAATGTGTATACCGTTAAGGTATCAAAAATTTCTTTATCTGCAACACGAAAGGATGTAAAACCAGGTGATTATTTTTACTTAACAGCTACTGTAAATCCATCAGATGCCTATAATAAATCCATTAGGTGGACCAGCAGTAACGAAGCGGTTGCTACAGTGGGGGAAAATGGACGAGTAGAAGCAAATCAGGTAGGCACTGCAGTGATCACAGCTGCAGCTACAGATGGAAGCAATGTGTCTGTCTCCTGTGTGGTGAAAGTAGATACCGTAAAAGTATCAAAAATTGCATTATCTGCAACTGTTAAAAATGTAGGATCATGGGATCATTTTACCCTGACAGCATCGGTAAGCCCGTCTGACGCATATAACAAAAAGCTGAAATGGACCAGTAGTAATCCGGACGTTGCATCTGTTGACCAGAATGGTTACGTATCAGCAGAAAATAGTGGTTCCGCGGTGATCACTGTTACAACTACAGATGGAAGTAACCTGTCTGCATCCTGCGTAGTAAATGTGACAAATAAGATCACCTATCAGTTAAATGGTGGAAAGAATAACAGTGCGAATCCTACAATCATAAATGGAACTGGAATTGCCCTGAAAAATCCAACCAGAACTGGATATGTATTTAAAGGTTGGTATGATGATGAGGGATATCGAACGACACAAATTCCGGCAGGTTATGATTATGACATGTATTTGGTAGCCAAATGGGAAAAAGTAACCGTAAGCAAACCAGTCATCACCTCTTTCTACAACAGATCCGGCAAAAAGGCGGTACTGAAATATAAGGGTGTAAGCAAAGCAAGCGGTTATCAGATTGTGTATTCTACTGATAAAAAGCTGAAAAAGAAGTGTACCACCATCACCACAAAATCCAAAAACTACACCCTGAAAAAACTGGCCAAAAAGAAAACTTATTATGTAAAAGTTAGGGCATACCGGATTGACTCAACAGGTAAAAAGATATATGGTAGATATACAGGTGTACGTAAAGTGAGAATAAGCAAATAAGGAAAGGTGGAGAGATTTATGAAAAAGAAAAAAACATTGTTGGCAGTGCTTCTGGCAGTGGGTGTATCTTTTTGTAGCAGTACTGGAACCATGGCTTCTGCCGGAAACATGGAGACACAGGATCTGATCTTACAGGAAGAACAGGGAATGGAATATGTAGGAGCCCGTTCTTCGAAAAAGACTGTAAAGCCGGCAAAGACAACGATCACTTCTGTTGAAGCCAGTAATTCCGGAAAGCTGATTCTTCGATGGAAAAAAGTAAGGGGAGCAAAGGGATATGAAATTTACCGCAAAGGTCCGGGAGAACGGTCATATAGAAAAATCAAAACTATTAAAAAGGGAACTATTTTAAGATATACAGATTCTTCTGTTGACAGGGGAAGCAAGTATACCTATAAGATTCGTTGTTACTCTGTTTCCAAGGGAAAGAAAGTTTACAGTGCTTTTTCTCATTCAAAGAGTCGTACAACGAAAAGTGTACCGCTGTATACAGGAACTTATAGCGAATATAAGGATGGTGGCCGAAATTCAGTTTATGTTATTATTTCTATAAACAATGGAAGTTACTATGCGGAACTGGGAAGGAGCCATACTTTTAGAACTACCAGATATTCTCTGGAAAAAAGCAAAGTGGGATATCATGGATATTCAGATAATGGCGACGAAATAGATATTATTCCTTCCAGTTCAAAAAAAATATGGATGGGTGTTACGGGAAATACAGGTGGATTTTGGAGCGGATATTATAACAAATAATTGCAGGTAAAATGGAAAAGAACCGAAGCGTGAAATTGCGCTTCAGTTCTTTTTTGTCTGTCGGCGAAAATTGTTAAGAAAGGATAGACTTAAAAACCCCTCTGTCATAGATCCCGGCAAAGGGCTTTCTTTACTTGACGTTTTATAGGTTTTTTGCTTTCTTTATTTCCAAAACCTGTTCCATTGGAACACCGAAAATCTGAGAGATTTCAGTTACACTGTATTTACCATCTTGAAGCAGTTGAGCTACAAAATCAACCGTTTTTTCAAGCATACCAGCTGTTCGTCCCTCTTTTTGTCCTTCCGCGCGTCCTTCCATGCGTCCTTCCTCAAGCCCCTTCATTCGTGCTTCTTCTTGTCTCTCTCTAAGTAGCCTTTCTAGTCTCTCTGATTCCAGTTCCAAAACCTGTCCGCCCATAATATCACCAATTCCTTTCCTTGCCCGGGAGGATTTTTCGCAAACATAATCCAGGATCCGGTCAATTAATCCAATCAGGTCTCGATATTCCCGTTCTTTTCCTTCTGCCAGAAATTCTTTCTCAAGCTTTTTCCCAATCTCGCCATATTCTGCTATCAATGTCTGGAATGCGGCATCGTCTTCCTCGATTTTCTTCACGCTCTTTTCGTATCGGATAATATAAAAAGGCAAGAGAAACAGCAGCTTCTTCTGAAAAATCATGTCACTGGTATATCGTTCTGCTCGGATAACAGGCACCTTGTAATTGACGCATTGTCCATCTGGCATGACCAGTTCCATTTCAAGAAAATCAGGACCGTTTTTTCCACGTAAATATAATACGCAGGACTGCGGAAAATATATACGATATTT
>CAKRRX010000052.1 GCA_934394595.1 uncultured Blautia sp.
GCCTTGAGAAGCCCAATGCTGCCAATCTGAAAAAGATCCTCCATCTCCACTCCTCTTCCCAAAAATCTTCTGGCAACACTGTAGATCAGGCCTTCGTTTTCTTTGAACAACGTATCTCTTGCCGCTTTATCTCCCTGGTGCGCGCGCCCGATCAGGGCAAGAGTATGTTCCATGCAGCCTCCTGTTCATCCTCCGATTTTTTTGCTCATATACACACAGGTTCCTTCTCCTGGCTTGGAACTGACCTTCACCTCGTCCATAAACGCTTCCATAAAGGTAAATCCCATTCCGGAGCGGTCCTGATCAGATCTGGTGGTAAATAAAGGTTCCATGGCTTTTGCCACATCTGGGATTCCCACTCCTTTGTCCTCAATTTCCACGTATATGGTTCTTTCCCTTAGCCGGCATGTCATTTTTATCTTATGTACCTCCCCTTCGTATCCATGGATGATGCAGTTGGTAACTGCCTCGGATACTGCTGTTTTCAAATCTGCTACCTCCTCCATGGTAGGATTTATCTGTGTACAAAAAGATGCTGCACAGACTCTGGCAAGTCCTTCATTCTCCGGTCTGCTGTCAAAGAGTAATACCATTTCATTTTCCTTTTCCATCATACTCCCCTCCTCTTAGTTTCCTCTGTTAAATGATCCTGCTTTTCCACCTCCAGAAAGCGGCTTACTCCTGAAAGTCTGAGAAGCTTCTCAATATATCCGTTTACATGGCAGGCCATCATGCATCCGGACCGCATGCCAAGGGCACGATATCTCCCCATGATCAGACCTATGCCGGAGCTGTCCATAAATATGGTATCCTCAAAATCAAAACAGATGCTGCGGATATAGATTTTCCCCATGATCCGGTCAGATTCCCTGCGTATCTGATCCGAAGCCGGATGATCCAGTTCTTTGGGAAGCCGGATAAAAAGACAGGTTCCTTCTGTTTCAAAAACAGGCTTCATTTCCCCATACCCCCTATTATTCTCCGAAATTCTATTTTTTATACCTTCAAAAAAAAGAGGATGTGCAGCTTGGCACATCCCCGATTCAGAGGTTTCTCCCATGGACACTTCATCCATCAGTATTCATAGTAATTTCCATATTCATCATAATATCCTGACTCATCCGAATAACCTGAGTCTCCGGATTCATCGTAATAGCTGCTGTCACCGGCTTCGTCATAATAACCGGTGTCTCCAGAGCTGTAATCCAAAGATGTATCAGATCCATTTTCCCCATTGTTATCTGAAGTTCCATCTGTGCTTCCACTTTCCCCGGAATCTGTACTGCTGTTTCCATCTCCCTGGATTCCTGTCACTCCAGTTGCAGAACAGATGGTATTATAAATTCCCTTCACATCATCGGAAAGCTGGTCTTCATAAACCTTCTGGATCTCCAGTGCAGCAGAATCATACTCATTCTGGGTATATGCAGAATATGCATTCAGAAGAGCCTGATAGCTGACACTTTTTTTCTGCTCGGTATCCAGCTGCTGTGTGATCTCTTCTGCCACATCCCCGGATTCCTTGGCTTCCCCCTGTGCTTTGGACAGCTCAGCCCCCTGGCTTGCCAGAGATTCGCTGTATTTTACGATCTGCTGATTGGCCTCCCGGTAAATTCCCTGCTTGATAGCCGGAACTGCCAGAAGCCAGAATGCCAGGGCACCTGCCCCAACTCCAAGTATCAGTGTTACAAACAGAGAAAGCCTGGAATTTTCCCGATATACAGGCGGCTGTACCACACTTGGGGAGCTTTCTTCGATGGTCGCATCTCCCTTTTTCCCGTGAAAAAGCCCCTTTTTCTGCTGCTCCAGTCTGGTGGTCACGCCAGTTCTCTCATCTATTTCACGGAGGAAACGTAAGGTTGTAGTATTGGTCTTGTCAATACGTGCTGCCTTTCGCAAAATCCTCCTTGCCTTTCCCCAGTCATGATTCTTCATGTAGATCAGAGCCAGAAGATGATAGCCCTTTATCAGCTTGGAATTCTGGGAAAGGATCTTCCGAAGCTGTATGGCTGCCATATCTTCATGTCCCTCTCTGCACAGGGCAAGGGCATTGTTATATTTTCGAATGGTCTCATTGATGGCATCCAGCTTGTTGGAATTGGCCTGAAGACGATTGATATATTCATTTGCAATGTTTCTGGTAGGCTTCAGGTTCTTGCTGATGACCCACTCACTTAAGGCAGCCACAACTTCCCCTGTTTCAAAATATACAAGTCCCAGAAGGTTTCGAGCCTGAATATTTCTTTTATCAAAAGTAAGACTCTGTCTGAGACAGGTTACAGCTCCTGAAAGGTCACGGATACTTGCTTTTTCCAGGCCCTGATTGTAGTAAAGCTTGGAAAGATACTCCACCTTTTTCTGGATCAGGACGTTACACCCGCAATGAGGACAGTAATCCAGGTCCTTATCTGCCAGGAACGCGCCACAATTCATACAGTTCATTGGTATCTCCTATTCTATTTCACTCTGCGGCCGCTTTTGGACTCCCGCAGCATCTCCTGAAGAATATCCAGAATATCCGTCAGCTCTCTGTCGTAAATAGCTCCTTCCGCGTCTGTCACATCCAAACAGGGTTCAAATTTTTTCAGTTCTTCTTCGTAATCTATCATAAACTTCCTCCATCAAGTATGTCACCAGGATTCCTGCGCATCTTATTCTGATAAAAGCGCCTTGATCTCTCCTACCAAATAAAGAGAACCTACGCAAAACAGCATTCCATCCTCTCCTTTGGCCTCTCTTGCCATATAAAAAGCCTCCTGGATGCTGTCAGAATTAGCCACATCCTTACAGCCTTCCTTCCGGAAAATCTCAGCCAGTTCTGCAGAAGGTACCTCACGGTATCCTCCCACCTCTGTGGTCACAACCTTCCGGAACCTTATTTTCTGGCAGATCGTGTGGATCATATCCTGATAGTCCTTATCATTTACCGCTGAAAATAAAAGAGTCAGCGGATACTCATCCTGAAATCGTTCTGCAGTTTCCACAAATCTGCGCACGCCGTCCTCATTATGTGCCCCATCCACGATCACACCTGGCAAAATAGTCTCCATCCTGCCCTGCCATCTGGTATTTTTAATTCCCTCCTGCATCTGTTCCATGGTCACCGGGATCACATCCCTCAAAACTTCCATAGTGGTAAGGGAAAGAGACGCGTTCATCACCTGATACCAGGCAATAAAAGGAATGTGGAAGCTGGTATCCCCATAATACTCATCCTTCAGGGAAAAATCAATGCCATCTTTATTATTTCCAAGTACCCTGGCATCGGACTGCACCACCTTATAGGCCGGACTGCCAAGCTCCTTTGCCCTTTTTTCGATGACCTCAGCTGCATCCGGATCATTGCCATCGTAAATCACCGGAACATTGGGAACAATGATTCCAGCCTTTTCCCCGGCGATTTTGGATACAGTGTCCCCAAGATACTGCATATGGTCAAGGCTTATAGAAGTAATAACACAGGCTACCGGATCTTCCACTGCCGTGGTGGCATCCAGTCTGCCTCCCAGTCCGGTCTCCAAAGTCACATAATCTACCCCTGCATCTGCGAAAATCACCATTCCCATCAGAAACAGCATCTCAAAATAAGTGGGATGGTAACTGCCCTCTGCCACCATTTCATCTGCCAGTGCTTTCACTTTTTTAAAAGCTGCAAGAAAAGTATCATCATCAATATTTATCTCATTAATCTGAAAACGTTCATTGATCCGTACAAGATGAGGGGAAGTAAAAAGGCCACAGGAGTAACCTGCTTCTCTTAAAATAGATGTAAGAAATGCACAGGTACTGCCTTTTCCATTGGTTCCCGCCACATGGATCACCTTAAATTTTTTCTCAGGATTTCCCAGTCTTCTTAAGCATTCCCTGGTATGATCCAGGCTGTTTTTCTTAGTAAATTTCGGGGTTTCTTCAATATAAGCAACTGCTTCTTCGTAATTCATCAGATATTTTCACCACTTATCTATCGTATTTTATAAATACCACGCACTGCGTGGTAACTACTCTATCATTATATAATAGTCCCGGCGGATGTCCAGTCCCAATCGTAACTTTTTATCCGACAAAATCTTTCTTATAACAAATCAGGGAGGAGACTGCCCCAAAAGGCGCTTCCCCTCCCCCATATTATTTCGACTCACTGTCCGTTTTTTTCAGCTTCCATGCACTGTCATACAATGCATAGACAGATCTGTCATAACTCTTGCTTAACGGCTTTCTTGTAGAACTGTTGCTTCTTTGTATCACAGCCAGCCTGTCAAAATCCTTCAGCTCTGTTCCGGATATCATCAGCATAGTCGGGCTGATATAAACTGTATCATACCAGTCTCCGTTCAGCTTAATCTGGCTGGATGGCGTAAAGTTGGTTCCCTGAATATAGTATGTATAATCCACATCTGACACAAGACGTATGGAATCCAGAGTCACATCATAAATTCCCATACGCATCTTGGTGCGGTCAAAAGGATTTTCCCCACCATAAGCATAGCGTTTTCCATAAAGTACGTCATACTGCAAAGTCTCCAGATCCACCTGATAATTCTTTGTATTTCTTCTTGCCTGATGGTAACGCATAATGGTTCCGTCATGGATTCCCACACGATCCAGCACCTCAGCTGCGATCTGATAAGATGCCAGATTCTCATCTTTCTTTGTCAGACCCATATTATCCCAGATCACGTATTCTGTCTGAAACAGGTATTTATTGTCAAGATCCTCGACTGTCAGTCCCATGGTCGGCAGATGATCACCATACATCACCAGGATCACATCCTCCGGATAATCTGCAAGGGCATCTGTCAGTTCTTTTACAAACTGATCCATCTCATGTATCTGATTTACATAATATTCCCATTTGCAGTTCAGTTCCTCTGTGGGAGAACCGGAAACCGTGATCTCCGGATCATCCAGAATCGGCTCACTTGGATAATCTCCATGTCCCTGCACGGAAATAGTATATACATAATCCGGCTCCTGGGTAGAATCCAGACATTTCAGGATCTCATCTGTAAGCACACTATCCTTAACCCATCCAAGAGGATTCTGCATATTTTCCTTTGACATATACTCTTCGGAAGTAAAGGTATCAAATCCAAGATTTGGGAAAACCGATTTTCTTCCATAGAAATTGGCTTCATTATTATGTACCGCATGGGTAGAATACCCAAGATTCTTCAGTACATAAGGCACACTCTCGCAGGTAGTCTCCTTCAGAATGCTCTTGTAAGGATACTCCCCTGGCCCGAAATAATGAAGGCTCATTCCAGTAATCGTCTCAAATTCCGTATTGGCAGTGCCAGCGCCTACAGAAGGCACCTTGTAATAACCGGAGGAATACTCCTTCATCAGCTTCCGGAAATTTGGAATGGGATCCTCGGAGATATTCAGGTAATTTACTAATGTTGGATCAAAAAAGGATTCCAGCTGAAGGAACAGGATATTCGGTCTCTTTCCATCTTCCTTCGTTTCCGGAAGATTAGATTCCGTCTGCTCAATCCTTTCGATTTCTTTCTCTGAATAATCTCTGGGCTGACTGATACCGGTGTTGAAAATCGTGGTTGCCAGACAGTACGGATATCCATAATCCTCATAAGCAAAAGCAATGTTTCCAAAATAGTTGGACAGGATTCTCTTTTCCAGTGCCAGCTGAGTCACACCTGCAAAAGCCACAAATCCCACAATTATCAGCGGAACCACATAACGATACCGGATTTTCTGCTGATATTTCGGTCCTTTTATAAAAATGATCAGAAGTCCCAGAAGCACAAGCCCGATGATCACACAGCCAGCCACCACACCATAGAAAGGAAGATATTTCTGCATGATCGCAATACCATCTGTCAGCATATGCAGATCAGGCCCTGTAAACGGCGTGACACGGTTCATCAGAAGAATGCAGTCTACAATTCCAAGAAACAGCCAGAAAACAGATACCACCACCCGCCAGAAGAACCGTCTGTGAAACAGATACACGATCAGCATCGTGGTAAAAATAAATGCCGTATTATAAGCAAACACCAGAGGCTTTCCTGTCATATAATCCCAAGCTTCTACCACAGAATGGCGGCACAGTGCCTCTATGATAAAATAGAGGACTGCGCACCAAAGTGCCTGGAGAATCAGGGAAATCTTATTACAAAATTTGCTCAGTTTCATGCAAATTCTCCTTTTTATCGCTTAAGCTGCTCAAGCTGTGTGCCAACCTTTTCTTTCATCTCTTTGTATTTTGCAAGCTTTTCTTTTTCTGCGTCAACCTTTGCTGCCGGAGCCTTATTTACAAAGTTCGGGTTATTAAGCATTCCCTCACAGCGGGCAATCTCTTTTGTCAGTCTGTCCAGCTCCTTGGTCAGTCTTTCCAGTTCCTTTTCCTTATCTACAAGATCCTCAAGAGGCATGTAAACTACTGCATTGGAAACAACAACAGAAACTGCATCCTCACTGATACCGGCCTTATCCTGCTGAACATGGATCTCCTTTGCAAATGCAAGATTTACAAAAGATTTCTTGCTGTTCTCATACATCTGACAGATATCCGCATCTTTTCCCACAATGATCAGATGAGTTTTTCTATTCTGAGGAACATTCATACTGGTTCTTGTATTACGGATACCTCTTACTACCTCCTGGAAGCTTCCGATTGCAAGCTCAGCCTCAGGAGAATTCCACTCTTCTTTGTATACCGGCCAGTCAGAGATCATAATGGACTCTTCCTCTGGAAGTAATGTACAATAAATCTCCTCTGTGATAAACGGCATAAATGGATGAAGAAGCTTCAATCCCTGTGTCAGTGCTGTGCGAAGTGTCCACAGAGCCTCATTTGCAGCCTTTGGATCTTCCTCTGCTTTCCAAAGACGAACTTTGGCGATCTCAATATACCAGTCACAAAGCTCATCCCACAGGAAATCATAAATCTTCTGAACTGCAATACCCAGTTCATATTTTTCCATATTGTCTGTTACTTCTTTGATCACATTATTCAGTCTGGAAAGGATCCACTTATCCTCATAGCAAAGAGAAGAAATCTCAGGTTCTGTTACGGTTTTGCCTTCCAGGTTCATAAGAACAAAACGGGAAGCATTCCAGATCTTATTTGCAAAGTTACGGCTGGATTCTACACGCTCCCAGTAAAAACGCATATCATTTCCAGGCGCATTACCGGTCATCAAAGTAAGACGAAGTGCATCTGCGCCATACTTGTCAATGACTTCAAGAGGATCAATACCGTTTCCAAGGGATTTACTCATCTTGCGGCCCTGGGAATCTCTTACCAGACCATGGATCAGTACATGGTGGAACGGAGTCTTTCCTGTCTGCTCAAGAGCAGAGAATACCATACGGATAACCCAGAAGAAAATAATATCATATCCGGTTACCAGCACATCTGTAGGATAGAAGTACTCAAGCTCTGGTGTCTTGTCCGGCCAGCCAAGTGTTGAGAACGGCCACAGTGCTGAGCTGAACCAGGTATCCAGAGTATCCTCATCCTGATGAAGATGTGTACAGCCACATTTCGGGCATTTTTCCGGCATTTCTCTTGCCACTACAGTCTCACCACACTCATCGCAGTAATAAGCCGGGATCCTGTGTCCCCACCACAGCTGACGGGAAATACACCAGTCACGGATGTTCTCCAGCCAGTGAAGATAAGTCTTGTCAAAGCGCTCCGGAACGAATTTCAGGTCACCATCCTCAAGAGTCTTGATGGCAGCTTTTGCCATCTCGTCCATCTTTACAAACCACTGTGGCTTGATCATCGGCTCTACAGTTGCATGACAGCGGTCGTGTGTTCCAACGCTGTGATTGTGTGGAACCACCTTTACCAGAAGCCCCAGCTTATCCAGATCCTCTACCATGGCTTTTCTTGCCTCATAACGGTCCATACCTGCGTATTTACCGCCCAAATCATTGATGGTGGCATCATCGTTCATGATATTGATCTCCGGAAGGTTATGTCTCTTTCCAACCTCGAAGTCATTTGGGTCATGTGCCGGTGTGATCTTTACACAGCCAGTACCAAATTCTTTATCAACATACTCATCGGCAATTACCGGAATCTCTCTATCTGTAAGAGGAAGCTTCAGCATTTTGCCAACGATATCTTTATAACGGTCGTCATCTGGGTTAACAGCAACTGCGGTATCGCCAAGAAGAGTCTCCGGACGTGTTGTTGCAATTTCCACGAATTTTCCCTCTTCTCCAACAACCGGGTAGTTGATGTGCCAGAAAAAGCCATCCTGATCCTCATGCTCAACTTCTGCATCAGAAATAGAGGTCTGGCAGACCGGACACCAGTTGATGATACGGGAGCCTTTATAGATATAACCTTTTTCATATAATTTGATGAAAACTTCCTGTACAGCCTTGGAGCAGCCCTCATCCATGGTGAAACGCTCTCTCTCCCAGTCTGCAGATGCACCAAGCTTCTTCAGCTGATTGATGATCTTTCCGCCATATTCCTCTTTCCACTCCCAGGCATATTCCAGGAATTTCTCACGGCCGATCTCGGCTTTGTCGATGCCCTCTTTTTTCAGCTTCTCGGTAACCTTAACTTCCGTAGCGATAGCTGCGTGGTCAGTTCCAGGCTGCCACAGTGCCTCATAGCCCTGCATTCTCTTAAAACGGATGAGAATATCCTGCATGGTCTCATCGAGTGCATGTCCCATATGCAGCTGACCGGTTACATTTGGCGGCGGCATAACAATGGTAAATGGTTTCTTATCCGGGTTTACTTTTGCATGAAAATATCCGTTGTCCATCCATTTCTGGTACAGACGCTCCTCGATTCCCTTTGGATCGTAGGTCTTTGCAAGTTCTTTGCTCATGATCTTCCTCCTAAATAAATAAGACCCTTCACACAGACAAACTGTGTGAAGGGCGAAATTAACGCGGTACCACCTTCATTATGTGCAAAGAAATGCACATATCTCTTTCCCGTAACGTGGGAACAGCGTGAGAACTTACTGCAGAACCTCTCCGGCAGCCAGACGTTCTTCACTGTATCTCCTTAAAAGATAACTTCTGTCTGCATTCCGGCCTATCTGCTCATTCAGTTCTCCGGCTCCAAAGCTACCTTCAGCGAATGCGGATCTCAAAGTGTCTCTCACCACGGGAATTTCCCGGACACTTCTCTCTGGGAGGACATACGCCTACTCCTCTTCTTCAATGCCTTTCTCACGGCTCTGCAATAGATGTGATGCTCTCCTGACAAAGCCGCTTCTTTTATGGGTATAACTATAATTGCAAATTTCCGGCTTGTCAAGCAGATTTGAAAAATTCACAATTCTGTCGAATCACCTTTATTCCACGCTCTTTAAAGATTCTACCATATCAATGGTTTTCAGCTTAAAGTGCATCACAGCATTCACCACAATAGAAAAGATGCAGGTAAGAATCCCACTGTATACAAAGCTGATAGGCTTGATGCTTCTTCCAAACATTACCGCATCAACCTCCACCGTTGTGATCACATACCTGTGAAGCAGGATTCCAAACGCCGCTCCAAATGCAATTCCAAGAGCTGTCAGGATCACATTTTCCCTGAGTACATACTGGGATACTTCCCCGTCATAAAATCCCAGGACTTTTAAAGTGGCCAGTTCTCTCTTTCTTTCAGTAATATTGATATTATTCAGATTGTACAAAACTACAAAAGCCAGCATACCTGCGGAAACGATCAGAACCAGGATCACCACGTCCAGGGTGCTTAACATCCTATCGACCTGCGCGGAAAGACTGCTGGTATAACTGATGCTAAGAGCTGCAGGATAGGTAAGGATCTTAGTTCCCACACTTTCCATTTTGTCTTTAGCTTCCTCTTTTATGGTAAATACTATATCCTGATAATCCGGCTTCTCCCCAAAGGTCTCTTCATATACCTTCGGTGTCATATAGGCATAGTGGCTCATATAATTCTCTGTGATTACTGCCACCTTTGCTGTATATTTCTTATCTGCTTTTTCAAAAGTAATAGTATCTCCTGCCTTCAGATTCAAAAGATTTGCAGTTTTCTCGGAAATCGCAACTCCTTCGTCCGTCAGCTCATACTGCTCTTTTGTAATACGGTTCTGCAAAGTCACATCCTTTGCAAACTCTGCCAGTTTTTCCGGCACAAACAGATAAATACTGATATTAGATCCGCCATTTGGCGCACTGATCTTTGTAAACTGAATCCGGTTGCTGTGTGCCACGTTCTCATTGCTCCGGATAAAATCTGCCAGTTCTTCTCTCTCCTTTTCCGTAGAATCACTGTCCTCTATGACCATTCCATCATAATGCTGCAGATCCCGATACTGAATGGCAGCAATATCACTGATGGAATCCTGGATTCCAAATCCTACCAGCATCAGCCCCATACTGCCTGCAATTCCAAATACAGTCATAACCAGACGTTTTTTATATCGGAACAGATTGCGGACAGTAGATTTCCAGGAAAAGCTAAGATGTTTCCATATAAAAGTGATCCTCTCCAGAAGTACTCTTTTTCCTTCCTTTGGTGCAGGAGGACGCATCAAAGAAGCCGGTGTTTCCTGAAGCTCTTTTCCACAGGCCAGAAGTGTGGCACCTACCGTACACACAACAGAAGCACCGGACGCAATCAATGCAAAACTCATCTGATAATCTATGGACAGACTGTTGGACACATTGTGATACATGATTCCATAAGCTGTAATGATAACATAAGGAATGATCTTCTCACCGATCAGCATACCCAAAATACTTCCACCAACTGTAGCCAGAAGTGCGTAGCCGATATATTTGGCCGCTATTGCTGTTTTCTTATATCCCAGAGCCTTCATGGTACCGATCTGGGTACGCTGCTCCTCCACCATACGGGTCATAGTGGTCAGACTGATCAGCGCCGCCACCAGAAAAAAGATCACCGGAAATACCTGTCCGATATTCTTCAGTCGTTCTGCATTATCTCCATAATCTGTGTATTCCGGAAGATCTTTTCTGTCTGTCACCATCCACTGAGGCTGTTCCAGATCTTCCAGTTCCTTTCTGGCATCAGAAAGCTTCTGTTCGTTCTCTTTTATTTCCTCTTCTGCTTTCTTTTTGGAATCCTCATATTCCTTCTGACCATCCTTCAGGTCTTTTTCACCCTGCTTCAGATCCTTCTTGGCATCTTTTAGCTTTTGCTCATTCTCTGCAATCTCTTTCTCGCCATCTGCCAGTTTTTGCTCATTCTCTGCAATCTCTTTCTCACCATCTGTCAGCTTTTTCTCGTTCTCTGCGATCTGCTGCTGTCCGGATTCATACTGCGCAATTCCAGAAGCATACTGCTGCTCACTGCTGTTTAAAGTCTGGATATTGGCATCCAGTTCTGCCTGTCCCTGTTCCAGCGCTGCCTTATTCTGATCGATCTTTTTTTGAGCCTTTTGCAGTTTTCTCTTAGCTGCATTTAGCTTTTTCCTGCCGGCTGCAAGCTCTTTTTCCCCTGCAGCAAGCTCTGCACCGGACGCTTCCAGCTGGGTCTGCTGTGTCTGGATCTGCTGCCATCCGGCATCGATCTGAGCCTGTCCCTGTGTAATCTGTGTCTGTGCTTCCTCCAAGGAGGTTTCTTTTGCAGCGAGCTGGGATAATCCCTCATCCACAGATGCCAACGCACTTTCCAATTCGCTTCTTCTTGCGGCAAGCTCTGCGCTGGTTCCCTCCAGCTGCGCCCTTCCACTTTCAATCTGAGTCTGCAGTTCTGTAATCTGTCCTTCCAGCCCTGCGATCTGATTCTGAAGCTGATCCAGCACCTCCAAAGAGGCCTCGGGATCTGCCACAGCCTCGTCATACTGTGCCTGAACTGCTTCCTGCTGAGACCTTAACCCTGCCAGCTGGCCTTCTGCTGCCTCCAGGGCTGCCATCTCATTGGAAACCTGCGTTTCTCCATCCGATACCTGGGAAAGTCCCTCTTCAATCTGCTGTTTTTGTCCATTTAACTCTGCTCTGGTGCTCACAATCTGTTGCAGACCGGCAGAAATTTCTGTATTTGACCTGTCAAGCTCGGCCTGTTTTTCTTCCAGTTCTTTTTTTGCAGCTTCAATCTGCTGCTCCCCTTGAGCCAGCTGAGCTTTTCCACTTTCCAGCTTTGCCGCATTCTCCTCCAGGGTTTTCTGATTCGCTTCCAGCTGAGCCTGCCCCTGATCTACTTCCTTCTGTGCAGACGCAAGCTGCTGTCTTCCAGATGTCAGCTGATCCTTCGCCTGCTCTACCTGACTCCAGCCATCATCCAGCTGACTTCTGGCACTGTCAAGCTGGTTTTTGCTGGAAGAAAGCTGATTCCTGGCATCAATAAGCTGCTGTTTTCCACTTTCAAGCTCATCCTTTGCATCAGCAAGCTGCTGTTTTCCATCCTCAAGCTCATCTTTTGCATCGGTAAGCTTCTGCTTTCCATCTTCGTATTCTTTTTTTCCTTCTTCCAGATCTGTCTTACCCTGATCCAGCTGATCTTTTGCATCTGCAAGCTGTTCATCTGCTTCTTTCTTTCCATCATCCAGCTTTTTCCGGGCATCATCAATTTCTGCCTGGGCATCAGATTTTATCTGGGCAAGGCGGATCTGGCAGCGCTCCTGTTCAATCCCATCTACCCTGTCCTTGATCCTTGCAATGAGATTCTCATAGGCATCAGTATAGCTGGTAAGGTCTCTGGCGCCATGGACTGTCACATAGATCTGAGTATAAATCTCCTGATCAAAATTTTCCGGAAGTATGTAACCAAAGCCATTGACTTCTCCTGTACCAAGAGTGGTATTTCCACGGTTAAAGGAAATATACAAAGGACTTCTTCCTGTACCCACCACTGTATACTTTGTCACAGCAAGAAGAGAGCTGTCCTCTCCCTCCCTCAAAGTGACCGGATCTCCGATCTTATAATCATTTGCAGCGGCAAATGTCCCATCCAGAAAGATCTCTCCTTTTTTCTCTGGAAGACGCCCTTCCTGGACATCCAGGACATTCACTGTCTCATTGACAGATTCAATATGCAGTACCTTTTGTTTCTCCTTATCTCCGCACATCACATCTGTGGACCAGGCACCTTCCGCAGATTCTACTCCATCTATGGATTCTATGGAAGCCACATCCTCACTGGTAAGCCCCATAGTACCCACTACCTTGATGTCCATCAGCTTTTTTTCATCATAATAGGCATCGCCGGAATACCGCATATCCGGCGAGGATGCCTGGATGCCGGAAAAGAAAGCCACTCCCAGCGCTACGATCAGCAATATGGAAAGGAATCTTGATCTGCTCTTTTTGATCTCCATCCAGAATTCTTTTCTAAGTGCTTTCATCCCTTCACCTACCACTCAATTTCTTCCACTGGTACGGGGTGATCATTTAAGGTCATCTGGGCCACCTTACCGTTTCGGATCCGGATGACCCGGTCTGCCATGGGGGTAAGGGCAGAGTTGTGTGTGATCACCACTACAGTCATCCCCTTTTTTCGGCACATATCCTGCAAAAGCTTCAGGATTGCCTTGCCAGTCTGATAATCCAAGGCTCCTGTAGGTTCATCGCAGAGAAGCATCTTGGGATTTTTGGCAAGGGCTCTTGCAATGGAAACCCTCTGCTGCTCACCGCCAGAAAGCTGCGCAGGAAAATTCCCCAGTCTGTCCTTCAACCCCACTTCTTCCAGAACTGTCCGGGCATCCATAGGGTTCTTACAGATCTGGGCTGCAAGCTCTACATTTTCCAATGCAGTCAGATTTGGCACAAGATTGTAGAACTGAAATACAAACCCAATATCATCTCTTCTGTAGCTGGTAAGCTGTCTGCCATTGTATCTGCCAATATTTTTCCCATCTACCCAGATATCACCGCTGGTAGCCGTATCCATGCCGCCAAGTATATTCAGTACTGTGGTCTTACCGGCACCGCTGGGTCCTACGATCACGGCAAATTCCCCTTTTGATATCTGAAAGCTGATCTCATCTACTGCGATGATCTTTACCTCTTTTGTTCCATAAATTTTCGACACCTTATCAAGATAAATATAATTTTCTGCTGTATCCTGCAATTTATCACGGCTCCTTAATATTCGCTGTACTATCTGTATTTAGTATAGCATTGCCATATTTTTTGTTCAATCAGAGAAAATATGAAATTTCTATAAAACTGCCGCCGCAATGTCCAAATTTCCTATAAAAAAGCATCCCGGCTCTTTCGTAAATCCAGAACCGGGATGCCATCTCTTCACTTTTATTCCTAGTACAGATAATCCTTATTTACATATCCATAATTCATAAGTCTCGGTGAATATACGTACCAGTACTGTGAATCGCTGGAATCGATCAGCTGCACCGTATCTCCTGTATTCAGCTCTCCAATTTCATTGGATGCATCATAATTCTTGGCTGAACGAAGAGCCAGATAGCCCCTGCTCACGCTGACAGTCCAGGTCTGGTAGGTACTGCCACCTACAAGATAATCCTTATTGACAAAACCATTCATATCATATTTCGGTGAATATACATACCAATACTGAGAATCACTGGTATCCAGCAGCTGTACCGTATCTCCTGTATACAATTCCCCAAGCTCATTAGATGCATCATAGGCTTTCAGGCTTCGCAATGCCAGATAGCCCTTGGCCACACTAACTGTCCTGGTCTCCCCAAAATATCCCACGCTGCTGCCGGAGCTTCCGCCATACAGATACTGGCAGTTCACATATCCATAACAATTCAGCTTCGGAGAGTACACATACCAGTAAGTGGGGTCACTGCTGTCTGAAACCCACACCGTATCTCCGGAATAAAGTTCTCCGATCTCATTGGATGAATCATATCCCTTTGCTGAGCGAAGAGCCAGATATCCTTTGCTTACACTGACGGTCCAGGTGGAACCGTAGATACTTCCGGAAGAGGAAGTCACTGCATAGAGATAATCATTATTTACATAACCATAAGTATCATACTTCGGTGAATATACATACCAGTATCCGGAGGGGCATGCATAATCAGTTACTTCCACCAGATCTCCTGAATACAGCTCACCGATTTCATTATAGCTGTCATAATCAGCTTCTGTACGCAGTGCCAGATAACCGGTAGGTACATTCACACGGTAGGTATTGCAGGACGCCTGGACTTCTGATGTGGTTCCCGGTATGGAAAATGCCATTGCAGATGCTGCAAGAAGCGGTAAAATCACTTTTCTCTTTTTCATCATATGAAATCCCCCTTTATAGGGAATATTATACAATATTCACTTTTTCCATCTGTAAATTGAATTCTTCTAAAATGGACTCTATAGCGTGTTTGAAAAAGACTCTAATGCTGAAAACTTCCCATTACACTTAAATCCAGATCTGAACCGTCAATAAGAGACGAATTGTCCTCTTGCTGACCGGAATCTGTGGATGGGATCGTACCATCCAGCTGTCCCTCTACACTTTTTGCCCGAAGCTTCACCACTTTTTCCAGCATTTCTACTGCTTCATCATATTCTTCATAAGTATAAAAAGCAGTGGGATCTTCTTTTACCAGTTCATCGATCTGGCTTCGGATCCTGGTACAGGTGCTCTCAAATTCACCGCCATTTACATATTTGTCCACCAGCATTCCCAGATATTCGTGGTACTTTGCAAGATATTCCTCATTTTCCAAAAGGGCATCAAAGAAATCAGTGATGGAAAAAGGAGTATCTATTGCATCGTTGATCACAGAGGTTGCTCCTAAAGACATGCCGCCCATGTTTCCTCCCTGGGTCATGCCCCCAAAGGAAAGATTGTAATCCCAGGGAAGAATGTTCAACCTTCCATTGTATTCATATAGGTAATAATTATGAGCCATCGTACCGGAAAGGCTGTCGTCATTTACCACAAAGGTATGAACTGCCATATATTTCAAAATATTATCCACATCCATATACGTCTCCAGATCATTTCCCTCACTGATATTTTTCAGGGCTTCCACAACCCGTTTGTGGTCTTTTTTCCCGGTATCACTGATTTCCCCATCCCAGATTGTAGAATAACTGTCAAGGTCGTCATCTGTATAATTCAGGTCTGCCCCGCCGTTTTCTCCCATTGCAGAAGGCTGTCCTCCCTCTGCCTGATCCGGTATCTGTGGGAAATCCCCGTCCTGAGGTATTTCTCCCATCTGCGGAAAATTTCCGTTTCCTGGCTGACCTCCCATCTGCGGGCCACTTTCTCCATCTGGTTTATCCCCCATCTGCGGGCCACTTTCTCCATCCTGGGCTTCTCCGCCAACACCCATGCTCTCCGGCTTATACAGATTGCCGTCCTCTGTACCATAATTGCGCAGCAAAAAGCTGTCCTCCACTGCTTCCAGAGCCAGATAAACGCCCCAGTATTCCCCGTTCACACAGATTTTTGCATAATTATAAAAAGAAGCATCCACACCCAGATATTGATACATATCATATACAACGGCTTCTTTCATATTCGTGGCATCTGCATAATTATTATTGAGGATCAGCTTGTCAAGACCATAGCAGGTCTGTCCTTCTATATAGTGGTCAAATTCCAGCTTAAAGCTGTACCGGTCTGTATCCGGATCACTTGCGATAGAGGAAAGACTTGTATTTCCCTTTGGCCGGATTCCCTCCGACTGAATCAGATCCTGTATCACTCCGGGCAAAAAACCGTCAAATTTTACTTCCATGATCATC
>CAKRRX010000053.1 GCA_934394595.1 uncultured Blautia sp.
CAGTGGTTTTCCTACAGGCTGCCAGGAAATGCTCCAGTAATCTTCGTTTTCATCGTCACGTAAATACACATAATGGCCAGGTCTGTCCATGGGAACTCCATTGGGACGGAACCTGGTAATCCTGTGATACTCTGGCGATTTGTAGAAAATATATCCTCCTGCTGTATGATTCAGTACAGCGCACATATCTTTCACTCCGATATAGTTGGTCCATGATGTGGGAATGTCCACACGGTCTATCACATATTCTCTTTTTTCATTATCAAAATATCCGTATCGCATAGAAAACCTCCTGTTTTTCCGGCTGGCATGTGAAATCTGCCACTTTCCTTGATACTTTCATTATAGGATGTTTTCTGATTTTTCGGAATGTTCGCTTATGGGAAAATTTGTCTAAAGTTGTGCTGTAAGAAAGAAGGGATGTCAGCTTCTTTTCAGAAGCCCGCATCCCTTCTTTCTTTTCGCATTTCCATGACTAACCTCATTAATACAGGTTTTTTACTTTAAAATCCCGTTCAGCTTCCCTGCGCTGGTCTTTTTTGGCAATGTCCTGGCGCTTGTCATAAAGCTTTTTGCCCCTGGCCATTCCAATCTCAATCTTCACAAGACTGTCTTTAAAATAAACCTTGATTGGTACAAGAGT
This sequence comes from uncultured Blautia sp., assembly GCA_934394595.1. Classification (GTDB taxonomy): domain Bacteria; phylum Bacillota; class Clostridia; order Lachnospirales; family Lachnospiraceae; genus Blautia_A. The sequence goes on from CAKRRX010000053.1 coordinate 644, forward strand.
AAGTCCTTTTTCTTTTAACTTAGCCTCAATCTTATTGATCTCACTGCGATGAAGCAGAAGCTTTCTCACACGCAGAGGATCCTTGTTAAAAATATTTCCTTTTTCATACGGGCTGATATTCATTCCATAAATATATACTTCACCTTTTTCCACCCTTACAAAGGATTCCTTTACACTGCATTTTCCCATTCGAAGAGATTTTACCTCTGTTCCGGCAAGGGCAATCCCAGCTTCGTAGGTATCCTCAATAAAATAATCATGAAATGCCTTTTTGTTGTTGGCGATCAGCTTGATTCCCGGTTTTTTAGCCATAGGTTCCTCCCTCTATTTTTTTATATACTATATGAACTTTGCTCAGCCAGAACAAAATCCACCGTCTTTAACATCGTATCTGCATCTGCCACACGCACTGTGACTTTTTGTCCAAGTGCAAACACCTTACCTGTCATATCGCCTCTCAGCTCATACGCATCCTGGTCAAAGGTATAATAATCATCTCTTAAGGTATTTACATGCACCAGTCCCTCAACGGTATTTGGCAGTTCCACATAAAATCCCCAGCCTGTCACACCGGAAATAATGCCTTCATATTCTTCTCCGATATGATAAAACATATATTCTGCTTTTTTCAGCTTGTCAGACTCTCGCTCTGCCTCATCTGCCCGGCGTTCACATACGCTGGACTGACGTGCAACATCCTCCAGGATTTCCTGATAATGCTCCGTCTTTCCTTCTCTTTCCAATCTTCCGCGAAGCCGGTCCTTGATGATCCTGTGGATCTGCAGATCCGGATAACGGCGGATGGGAGAAGTAAAATGGCAGTAATACTTTGCTGCAAGGCCAAAATGTCCGCTGCACTGGGTGGTATATTTTGCCTGTTTCATGGTACGAAGAATCAGTCTGCTGATTTGCGGCTCATTTGGCAGTCCTTCGATACTTTCCAGAATGGTCTGGATTTCCTTAGGAGTGATCTCCTGCCCGGTTTTCCGAATGGAAACGCCCTGATTATGCAGCAGCGTAAGAAGGCTTTCCACCTTTTCCGGATCTGGATTTTCATGGGTCCGGTATACAAAAGGCATATCTTCCCTGCAGCATTCCTCTGCCACTGTTTCATTTGCCATCAGCATAAAATCCTCAATGATCCTGGTTGCCACATTTGCCTCATAAGGCTTGATATCGATGGCTCTTCCAGCTGCATTGAGAATGACCTTGCTTTCCGGGAAATCAAAATCAATGGAGCCTCTGTGATGACGGTTTCCACGGAGAATCAAAGAAAGCTCTTTCATAAGGAAAAACATCGGTACAAGATCTGCATACCTCTTTTTCGCCTCTTCATCTGTGTCTTCCAGAATATTTTTCACATCTGTATAATTCATTCTCTCATCCACACAGATTACTGTTTCTGCAATTTTATGGGAAACCATATTTCCCTTTTCATCAATATCCATCAGACAGCTAAGTGTCAGCCTGTCCTGTCCCTGGTTTAAAGAACAGATCCCATTGGACAGACGTTCCGGCAGCATAGGAATCACGCGATCTGCCAGATAGACACTGGTTCCCCGTTTTAATGCTTCCCTGTCAAGGGCACTGCCTCCCTGCACATAATTGCTCACATCTGCAATATGCACTCCAAGATGATAGATATTTCCCTCTTTTGTAAGGGTCACGGCATCGTCCAGATCCTTTGCGTCTTCTCCGTCTATGGTCACAGTCTGTAAATGGCGAAGATCCAGCCTTCCATCCCGGTCTGCATCCAGCACATGATCCGGGACACGTGCCGCCTGGCGGAGTACCTTTTCCGGAAACTCACTTGGAATCCCAAAGCTTTTCACTATGGCAAGGATATCGGTTCCAGGTGCTTTGCAGCTTCCCAGATTTTCTTTGATCTTTCCTTCCGGATTTTTATTTTTGCTTCCATAACTGGTGATCTCCACCACTACCTTGTCGCCGTTTTTGATTCCCTGGGAGTCCTTTCTGGGAATAAACACGTCCTTGGAAAATTTGGGATTATCACTTACCACGAATCCAAAATCCCGGCTGCTCTCGTAAGTTCCCACGATTTCCGGCATGCCCCGCTCCAAGACCTTTATCACAGTTCCTTCTCTTCGCTTTCCTTCTTTTTGTTCCCTGGTAATTATAACACGAACCTTATCCTGATGCATAGCAGTTCCTGTATTGTCTTCCGGGATAAAGATATCTTCATCCTCGCCCTCGATTTCTACGAAACCAAAGCCCTTGGGATGACCAATAAAGGTGCCTTCATAAGCAGGAAAGTTCTCATAATCTGGCTGCTGTTCGTTTTCTTCTTTTTCTCTGCCGCGGCGTTTTTCTCTGCTTTTTTCCTTCTGCTTTTCTCTGCTATCTTTTCTGTCTGAAACGGATTTTCCCTTTCCAGTCTCGTTTTTCCTGCGCTTTTTGCCGGTAATTTTAGAATAACGGCCTTTTGCATCCAGGTCTGCCTTGCCCTCTGCTACCAGTTCATCCAGTACCCTGTACAGATCCTTCTTTTCCTCCTTAGAAAGCCTTAAAAGCCCTGCAATTTCCCGAAAGCGCATAGGCTGGTACACCGGATCACCCAGAAGCTCCATTATAAATTTTTTTCTCTTGTCAAATTCTTTATTCTTACTCAATTTATCTCCTTACATTATAAGGAATCCTGCTTTGCAGGATTCTTTGCCTGTGGCGAGTCGCCTCCAGCGACATCTGCCTTTCCTTTGCATTGCAATCCTTCTACATAAAAAACACTCTTGCGATCAGATCAACAAGAGTGTTTCCCGGTTCATTCTTAGAAATTCAAGTTTAATACAACTGCCAGTACAAAGAACAAAATTCCCATAACTGTAGTCGCCTTAACAAGTCCGCCCTCCATGGAACGTCCTTTATTCTTCCCCCAGTATGTGTCTGCTGCTCCGGCGATAGCGCCAAGTCCCTGGGACTTGCCTTCCTGCATCAGAACTACTACGGTAAGGGCAATACAATCTATAACAAAAATGATTGTCAGTATCGTTCTTAAAATCTGCACGTGGTTACACCTCCTAATCAACTAGAGGTTATTGTACCATAGCCGTCCTTATATTTCAACTGTTTTTTTCGGAGAGTGCAGATCTGCTCCCCATACTGCAAACGGATTTTCATATACAGAAAGCCTGCCCAGCTGTTCGTGAATCCGAAGAAGCTGATTGTACTTTGCATTTCTGTCTGAACGACAGGGAGCTCCGGTCTTGATCTGTCCGGCACCTGTTGCCACTGCAAGATCTGCAATAAACGAATCCTCTGTCTCCCCGGATCTGTGGGAGATCACACAGCGGTATCCGCTGCGACCTGCCAGTTCCACTGCCTCCAGCGCCTCTGTAAGGGTTCCGATCTGATTTACCTTGATCAAAATAGCATTGGCAGTGCCAAGCTGGATTCCGCAGGAAAGTCGTTTGATATTGGTCACAAACAGATCATCTCCCACCAGCTGAACACGTTTTCCCAGCTGACCGGTCATAGCCTTCCAGCCTTCCCAGTCATCCTCCTGAAGTCCATCTTCAATGGAAACAATGGGAAATTCATCCAGAAGCTTTTCATAATAGCATATCATTTCTCCGGAATCCCGAAGAACCTCTTTTCCAGTCATCTGGCTTTCTCCTGGGAAATAGTATGCATCCTTTTCCCCGTCATAAAGCTCACTGGCAGCTGCATCAATGGCGATTCCAATATCTTTCCCCGGCTCATAGCCTGCATCCTGTACCGCTTCCATAATCTGCTCCAGCACTTCCCTGGAATCCTTCAGATCCGGGGCAAAGCCACCTTCATCCCCCACTGCTGTAGACAGCTTTTTCTTTTTCAGAATGGTTTTCAACGCCTGGTAGATTTCCACACACATCCGCAGCCCTTCCGAAAAGCAGGAGGCTCCCACAGGCATGATCATAAATTCCTGGAGATCCACCGTATTATCCGCATGCTTTCCCCCATTTAAGATATTCATCATAGGAACCGGCATCCTGCAGGCATGACAGCCCCCAATATACTGATACAGAGGAATCCGAAGTGCCATAGCCGCAGCCCTTGCAACAGCCATGGATACTCCAAGTGTTGCGTTTGCCCCCAGATTGCTCTTATTATCTGTTCCGTCTGTCTGGATCAGAAGAGAATCTATATAAGTCTGGTCCAGAGCATTTTCTCCCAGCACTGCTTCCGCAATTTTGGTATTCACATTATCCACAGCTCTCTGGACACTTAATCCTGTGTAGTTCCCTTTGTCCCCATCTCTTAACTCCAGTGCTTCAAACTTCCCGGTGGACGCACCGGATGGTACCATAGCACGCCCTGTATATCCATTGACTCCGACAACGCCCTCTCCCACTGTGACTTCTACTTCCACTGTAGGATTGCCTCTGGAATCCAGAACTTGTCTTGCGTGAATCTTTCGAACAGGCAAATATCGTAACATGTCCTTACCTCCTAAAGATTTATGGAGGTAGTTTTTCCATTTTCCCGCTTTCTTATTCAGTGTACCTCAGAGATAGAATTAAATCCTTTATTTGTCAGGCAGGCCTCCACCTCACTGATATCCGGAACATGAAGTACCATGATCGGAAGTCCTGTAGCACGGTTAAAAGACAGATACAGGTAATCAATATTGATATTGCTCTCCTGAAGGCTCACAAGAAGATTGTTCAGGTTACCAACCTCATCCTTTACCTCGATTCCCAGCACATCGCTGAGCTTGCAGATAAAACCTGCATTTGTAAGAGCTTCCAGAGCTCTGTCCGGATTGGAAACAACCATACGTACAATTCCATACTCTGCACTGTCATTTGTGACAGATCCTAAAATATTGATGTTCTCTTCCAGCAGGATTCCTGTTACCTGCTGCATTTTGCCTTTGATGTTTTCTGCAAAAATTGATAACTGTTTCAGCATTACTCTGTTCCTTTCTGTATTTTGATAACAATATTCACATTTTACTCTTCAACCGGGATTTCGATCAGTTCCTTTGGAGAATGTGCAAGGTTGCGGCATCCATCTTCTGTTACCACTACCATATCCTCAATACGTACTCCACCAAAACCAGGTACATAAATACCAGGCTCCACAGTCTCGATCATACCAGCCTTAAGGATAGAATCATCTGACGGGGAAAGACGTGGATTCTCATGAATGAAAAGACCTACGCTGTGTCCAAGTCCATGTCCAAAATATTCACCATAGCCGGCCTCTGCAATGATATCTCTGGAAACCTTGTCCACACTTGCACCGCTGACACCTGCTTTTACAGCAGCAACCCCTGCAAGCTGCGCTTTTAATACAACATTATAGATTTCTTTCTGCTTCTCACTTGCTTTTCCAAGTACAAAGGTACGTGTCATATCTGAGCAGTATCCTTTATATTTGCAGCCAAAATCACAGGTAACAAAATCTCCCTTTTCCAGCTTCTTGTATCCAGGAATTGCATGAGGCATGGAGGAATTCAGACCGGAAGCAATGATCGTATTGAAGCTTAAATCCTCTGCCCCTTCTTTTTTCATCTGATATTCCAGTTCTGCTGCAACTTCAAGCTCTGTCATTCCCGGTTTTACGATTTTCAGAAGGTTTGCAAATGCTCTGTCACCGATTTCCTCTGCTTTTGCAAGGTATTCCAGTTCTTCCTCTGTCTTGATCTGACGAAGATCATCGATTTTGCTGCCAAGAGGAGTCCAGGTATGAACTGGAAGTTCTGCTTTTAAGCGGTCAAATTCACAGCAAAGCATGGACTGATCTTCATATCCCATATGAAAATCACCTGTCACATTTTCTTTTTCCATACACTCCTTCAGAATTGTCTGACGGTTATGGGCACGGCACTCTTCGATAACTGTAAAATCACTTTCTTTTCCTGCCTGCTCTGTATAACGTGAATCTGTGATCAGTACTTTCTGAGCTGCTGAAATATATAAAGCCCCTTCTCCTCCTCGAAAACCGCTTACATGGCGCATATTATACGGATCTGTGATCACAAGGGCATTCAGTTTTAATTCGTCCAGAATATTGTTTAACATTTCAATTCCTCCTCATCTTGCATGTATGATTTCGATACAGTTCGAAAATGTCTGCATCTTAAAACAGGCTTTTCCAGACAGAGTTCCACACTTTAGTACTGCGAAAAACCATATTTATTCTCTTCTATCATACCACAAACTCTCCTGTATTATTGTCTGAATTTTTCTTTATTTTTAAATATATAAACTTTTTATTTTCATAATAATAATATTTTTTCAAATTATTTGTTGACAAATCAAAATTAATCTGTTATAGTAAGTTCATAAAACAAAAGGGAAAACAAAATAAAACAAAAAGGAGTGAGACCACCGAAAACATAATCTTTTACTTATAATTTAAGAAAGAGAGGTACGGACCACCAGAAGCATAATATTTTATCTTAATTCTTTATAATTTAAGAAAAGCGAGGTACAGTCCACCAAGAACGTAAGCCTTTAATTCCAATTGTTTTAAACGCATAATCTTAAGAAAGTGAGGTACATTCCATTGGATATGGAACAGATTTAAGCCACCAGTAAACGTCGATGCTGGTGGCTTAATTTATGTCATATCTCACTTTTTTTCTCATATAACTGTAAAAAAACATTCTGAGGTTTTCATGAAATCTTTCAAATCCTCTGTTTCCAGATTTTTTTCATCCCTTTCCCATCTGACCGCTGACTTCTCAGAAAAAAAGCTTCCTGCCATCAAAGATTTCCTCCACTATGCCGGTATTCCTCTCCTTTTTGCCCTGTCTTTTCTGGCAGGAGCAGCTGCCAGAGTTATTGTACAGCATTGTGCGCCACCTGATACCATCACCACCTCCGCATCCAGCAGCAGCTGGGGACTGAGCTTTCAGGAAGAAGGCAAAACACCTGTGGGTAATGCCTCTGCCAAGGAGCTGGCTGCCTACAACGCCTATTATTCAGCAAATCCCTCTCAAAATAAAATCTATCTCACCTTTGACTGCGGATATGAAAACGGAAATACTCCTCTTATTTTGAAAGCTCTGAAAAACCACAATGTAAAGGCCACCTTTTTTGCAGTTGGAAATTTTGTGAAAGATAATCCGAAGCTGATCAAAGAAATGGTAGCGCAGGGACACATTGTGGGAAATCACACCCTCACCCACCCGGATATGTCCGGAATCTCTTCCATGGAAGATTTTCGCAGTCAGCTGGAAGGCGTGGAAAAGCTGTATAAAGAAGTGACCGGCGAATCCATGATGAAATTCTACCGGCCACCTCAGGGCATTTACAATATCAAAAATCTGTCTATGGCAAAAGAACTTGGCTACAAAACCTTCTTCTGGAGCCTTGCCTATGTAGACTGGTACCAGGATAAACAACCTTCCAGGGAAGAAGCCTTTGACAAGCTTCTGAAACGGATCCATCCCGGTGCCATCGTCCTGCTCCACAATACCTCTTCCACTAATGGCCAAATTCTGGATGAACTCCTTGGCAAATGGGAAGAGATGGGGTACACCTTTGGGACTCTGGAGGAATTTTAGCGGTTGTTTCCAAAATAAATCACAGCCTGAACCCCTGGGCCACAGTGAATGCCAATGATCGGACTCATCGGCATGATCACAATTTTTGCCTCCGGCACAGAAGCCAGGATCTCTGCTTTCGCCTTCTCGGCCTGCTCCTTTGCATCTCCGTGGCAAAGGAATACATAAGGATGCTCCTCATTCAAACCAGAGCTGATATATTTGGAAACGATAGTATTCAAGGCTACTTTTGAACCGCGCACCTTCTCCGGGATAGCCAGTGTACCATCTTCTACAATTCGAAGGATTGGTTTTATCTTCAGCTTTCCACCGATCCACGCAATGGTAGGGGAGATACGGCCACCGCGCTTTAAGAAATCCAGGTCATCTACCGTAAACCAGTGACAGATATGAAGTCGGTTTTCTTCCAGCCAGGCGGTATTTTCATCCAGGGACATTCCTTTTTCCTGATTCTCAGCTGCCAGGATCACCAGAATTCCCTGTCCGCCTGTAGCTGCAAGGGAGTCTACACAGGAAATCTTTCTTTCCGGATATTCCTCCATCAACTCTGTAGCTGCAAGATGGGAACTCTGCCAGGTGGAGGTCAGTCCACCGGAAAGTGAAATATAGAGAATGTCCTTTCCCTCCTTTAAAAAAGGTTCAAAATGATCTTTATAAGATGCAGGGGGAATCTGAGAGGTACTTCCGGTTCCACCGGCACGCAGCCTGTCATAAAATGCCTTGCTGTCCCAATGTCCGGGATCTTTATGAGGATGATCTTCTCCATTTAGCTGATAAATCATAGGAATCAGATGAATCTGTCCTTTATCCAGAATAGATGCAGGAATATCTGCAGAAGTATCAGTTATTATTACATATTCACTCATATCGTTTCTCCTTGTATGTTTTTGTATGATTACAGATACTCATGATGTCATGATCTGCTCTCACAGTATTTTCCTCTGTTTTATCAAATCACGGCCATCGGACTCCAATCGTGTATACACGTCGGCTTCCTGACGTTCATTATAGCATACAACCACCTTTTCTTGTATTTTATTTATCTTTTCACACATCTTTTATCATATTTTGCAAGGCAGATTTTACAGTTGTGTATTTTTTCTCAGGTACAGGCAGTTCACGTCCCCCTGTGACAGCCAGTTTGAATCTTCGTATAGACTGCACATGGGCAGGATTTACCATGTAGCTTTCATGGCATTTCAGGAACATATCTCCATAGCGTTTCTCCAGCACCTTCATACTTTCCGTAGTTTCAAACTCACTGTCCAGAGTGTGGATCACCGTGTGATTTCCCAGACTTTCCACATAGATCACCCGAGACCAGTTCAGATATAAAGTGGTTTTGTCCATACCTTTCACATAAATCCTTACAGATCTGGTCTCACCTGTAAGAATGCATTTCCGATAATTTTCGTCATAATGTACCGGATAAATCCCATCTCTTTCATCGTATTGAATGGCGTTTGAAATCAGAACTGACCTTATTTTTGCAACTCCCTTCTGCTCTACCCAGGTAAACTGCATCCGCTGATTCACACGGCTCATACTGTTATCCGGCCAGATAGTATCCACCAGCATAAACGTCATGATCTCAGCCACTGTAGTACTTGTGGTTGCCAGGGGAAGCACCGTAAGATTGTTGATGGAAAATTTCAGGGAATGCTTTTCTGCGCGGAAAGCATCCACAAGATTTTTTCTTCCCCGGATGAACTGCCTTTCTGCCGGACCGATCCACACCACATCCTCATGACATGCCTTTAAAAATGGCTCTATGTCATTGTTGTAATATAAGTTCAGAATTTCCGCAGTACGGTCTCCTATTGCTTTTATATTCATCCTTTCTCCTCCTGTAGTTTCCATGATTCTGTCAGGATAAAAAATTCCCCGCCCTTACCTGTGCTGATAATAAAACACCGCTACCTGTGTGCGATCCCTCAGCTGCAGCTTTTCCAGAATAGAGCTTAAATAATTCCGCACTGTTCCTTCGCTGAGAAACAGTTCCACTGCAATCTCCTTATTGCTGCAGCCATTTGCGATCAGCTTAATAATCTCAAATTCTCTTTCACTAATGTCATAACTGCTGTAATCAAATTCCTGTTTCTCCTGGAGCAGATCCGGGATCTTGGATATGATCTTTGTTCCAAATACCGTCTGTCCGGAATAAACTGCCCGAAGCGCAGGCAAAATGCTGCCATAATCCTGCTTCAGCAGGTAGCCTTTTGCCCCAAGGCGCAATGCCTTCACAATATATTCGTCATCAGAAAACGTAGTAAGAAGCAAGATATTTGCTGTTGGATATTTTTCCAGGATCTGCCTGGATGCTTCCAGTCCATCCATCTCCTTCATCCGGATATCCATCAGAAGCACATCCGGCTGATATTTATCATAAAGTTCACAGGCCTCTCTTCCATCGGAACCTGTTTCCAGAACCTGTACATCTTCATTCACTTCCAATATGGTCTTTAATGCTCCTGCTACCAGACAATCATCATCTACAATTATGATTTTCATGCTTCTTCCTTTCATTTTTTCGGAATCGTAATAAAGATACGAAATCCACTTTTTGTGGAAATCTGAAGGGTTCCCCCAAGAGCTTTTACCCGGTCTCTCATATTTATGATCCCGATGCCGGCTTTTCCCGGATCATATTCTGCATCTGTCCCATTGTCTTCCACACACAGCTGGTAAAGTGCAGGATGTTCCCTGAGAACCAGCTGTACCTCTGTGGCATTGCTATGCTTCATGATATTGGCAAAGGCTTCCTTCGTGATGCTGATAAAACAGTATTTCACCTCTCTTGGCACAGTCCGGCTCATATCATAAATCATTTTTACCGGACAGAAAGTAAACTCCCGCACAAGCCCATTTTCTGTTTCTTCCAGATTCACCGCCTCATCGTGGAGATCGTGGACACTGCTTCTTATACTGTTCATGGCCTGATTCAGGGAGTTTTCCAGATTTTCCAAAAGTACAGCCATTTGGGAATCTTTATTTATGGTTCTGGCAGCTCCTACCATCAGGATTCCCCTCGACAACACATGTCCCACATTGTCATGGATTTCCCTGGCTATACGGTTTCGTTCCTTAAGGGTGGCATTATAGATCTCATAATCCTGCTTTTCCAACAGCGCCTTGTTTTTCTGTGCCAGAAGTAGGTTCCGCTCTCTGGAGTCATCTCTTGTCCTTCGAAGCTCCTGTTCCAGACACTGTGCTTTTTCTGTATTTTTTTCCATAAAAATGGCCAGGATAAAGCCAAATATTCCTGCCAGGATGAAAAAATTGCCTTGCTTCCATACTTCGGGAGCTTTTCCCAAAAACAACACTCCATCCATTACTGCCAGGCATGGTATTTTTTCATAAAACATAATGTATATAAGACATGGATAGAAAAAAAAGATTTCCGGAATCACCAGGGCCAACAGCCCAAATCCCGCCCCCAACGCAACTAAAAACTCTTTTCTTTTTATCACATAGCTGCTACAAAGAAGGAGCAGAATACATAAAAAAGCGACCAGGAACCCCGGACCCGGTGTGACAAAAAAAAGCGACAAAAATCCATAAAATATAAGAAGCCCGCAATCCAGGAAATATCTCACCTTGTCCCCTCCTTCTTTATAGCCATCACGCATAACTTTTGTTCATTATAGTATACACCGACTTCCAATGTAAAGAAGCTTTCTGCATTTTATGACATTTGTCATATCCTTCCCGTGACATAAGGCACTTGGAAAAAAATAACCTTTTCGGTAAGATGTTATTGTCAAAAATTTTTTAATTCAGAAAACTTTTTAACACCTGGGAAGGAGAACGATATGGCATCCACTATTGTACAGATAGAAAATCTGGTAAAAAGATATGGCGATCTGGTAGCCCTTGACCATCTGAATCTGAATATTTCCGAAGGAGAGGTGTTTGGACTTTTAGGTCCTAACGGTTCCGGAAAAACCACAGCCATCAACTGTATGCTTTCTCTTCTGAAATATGATAAAGGAACCATCCGGATTTTCGGTGAAGAGATGCGTCCGGACAATTATTCTGTAAAACAGCAGATTGGCATTGTCCTGCAAAATGTAGCTGTTTTTGACGAACTTACTGTCTTTGAAAACATTGATTATTTCTGCGGACTTTATATTCCGGATAAGAAAAAAAGAAAAGAACTGGTTGAAGAGGCTATCGCATTTACAGGCCTTGAGGACTATCGGCAAAAGCGCCCTAAAAAGCTTTCCGGCGGTCTTCTTCGCCGTCTTAACATTGCCTGCGGCATCGCCCATAAGCCACGGCTGATCATCATGGATGAGCCTACTGTGGCAGTTGATCCACAAAGCCGAAATAAGATCCTGGAAGGGATCCAAAAGCTAAATGAACAGGGTTCTACCATTATCTACACTTCTCATTATATGGAGGAAGTCGAGCAGATCTGTACAAAGATTGCCATCATGGACCACGGACATGTGATTGCTTCCGGCACCAAAGAGGAACTGAAAAAAATGATCAAGACCGGAGAGACCATCACCATAGAAGCAATTCCTCTTACCGAAAAGAATCTGGCAGATATCCGTAAGCTTCCCCACATCTTCGACCTGCATTACGAAGAACAGCTCCTTACGGTCCGGTGTACCGGAGCCAAGCACAATCTGATCCGGATTCTTCATTATCTCCAGGAACAGGATATCTCCTTCGGGCAGGTTTCCTCTGAGCTTCCCACTTTGAATGATGTATTTCTGGAAATCACCGGAAAACAGCTCCGGGATTAGGGAGGGACGACCATGCTGCATTTAATCCGTTATCATTTACTTGTAAAACTGAAAAATTTTTCCTCCACCTTCTGGCCGCTTATCTTTCCCATCCTTTTGGGAACCATGTTTTATTTTGCATTTGGAAATATTAATGATGCAGATTTTCAGACGGTACCTGTGGCAGTTGTCAAAGAGGACAACGCTGATTCTTTATTTCTTCTGTTTCTGGAGCAAGTGAAAAAAAGTGACAGCAACCTGATTTCTGTCAGGATCCTTTCCTCTGACCAGGCCATTTCACAGCTGGAAAATGAAGAAATTTCAGGAATCTATTATGTAGATAACACTCCATCCCTTACCGTAGCCTCTAATGGTATCCCTCAGAGTATTCTCCAGACTGTTTTATCCACTTATGAAACAGGAAAAGAGACAATCCTTACAATTCTGAGGGAACACCCCGCCGGTCTTTTGTCCGGAATCCGGCAAATGCTAAAGCATCAGGATACTCTCACAGAAATCACCCTTGGCGGGCGAACCATCAACGGTGCTGTACAGTTTTTCTATGCACTGATCGCAATGGGCTGTCTGTACGGCTGTTTTATCGGTTTTGGCTCGGCTGTAAGCCTTCAGGCAAATATCACAGCCCTTGCTGCAAGGCGCTGTGTTACCCCAACTCATAAACTGAAACTGATTCTTTCTGAACAGATTTCCGCTTTTCTCCTCGGGTATTTTGATGTGATCGTTCTGCTTTTGTATCTTCGCTATATCCTGAAGCTGGATTTCCAGGGACAAATGGGGAGAATGCTGCTTATTTCTTTTTTGGGCTCCCTGATCGGAGTTTCTCTTGGAATTTTTGTGGGCAGCTTCGGAAAAATGAAAGAAGGGATAAAAATCGGGATTCTCCTTGGTGTTTCCATGACCTGCAGCTTTTTATCCGGTCTTATGAACAATACCATGAAGGATATTGTAGAAAGAAATGCACCTTTTATCAACCGGATCAATCCGGCAGCTCTGATTTCCGATGCCTTTTACTGTATCAATGTCTACGACGACATGAACCGATATTACCGAAATCTGGCCACCCTTACCATTATGAGCATCCTTCTGGTAGTGGCATCCTTTTTACTGGTACGGAGGGAATGTTATGATAGTATTTAAATGTTACATGAAAATTTTGAAACAGAATCTTGGCCTGGTTTTCTTATATCTTGGCATCTTTTTCAGTGTATCCATTGTTTTGCAGATGGCTGCCGGAAAAGGCGAGGACAGCCTTTATCAAACTACAAGTATTGATCTTGGAGTAGTAAATCTGGACGATTCTCTTCTTTCCTCAGGATTTGTAGATTACCTTTCCCAGATCCACCACGTGACTATCATGGAAAATGATCCTGAAACTCTCCAGGAAAACCTATTTTACCGCAATGTGGAATACATTATTCAGATTCCTGCTGATTTTTATAAAACCTGTATTCAGAATGGGGAGAGCCTGAAGGTCACCAAGGTTCCGGGCTCCTACAGCTCCTATTATGTCGACCAGCAGATCAGCAGCTACCTCGACACACTGCGAACTTACCTTGCCGCCGGTTTTTCCCAGGAAGAAGCAATTACAGCCCTAAAGTCCCAGGTTCATGAACCTGTTACCAGGCTTTCCTCCAATTCCGTAAGTACAGATAAGTCCCCTTTGGTTTATTATTTTCGATATATTCCTTATCTTTTTCTCGGAGTTCTTTGTTATACCATGGGATATATCCTTATGGCCTTCAAAAAGGGCGATATCCAGAAAAGAATGGCTGCTTCTGCAATTTCTTCCAGGAGGCAGACTCTGGAGGGATTGCTGGCCATGGGAATGATCGGTACAGGGCTGTGGTTTCTTGGTATTTTGGGTGCTGTACTGATGTACAGAAAAAGTTTTTTGGACTCCCGAATGCTTCCTTACTATCTACTAAATACTTTGCTGATGCAGATTGTGGCGCTCTCCCTTTCCTATCTCATCGGAATGTTTATCAACAACAGCGACCTGCTCAGCGGCGCGGCCAATATCGTTTCCCTTTCCATGTGCTTTTTGTGCGGGGTATTCGTTCCCATGGATGTGATGGACAAATCCGTACTGAAAGTTTCCCAGTTTCTGCCTGTTTATTGGTACGAACAGGTCAATGAAATCTTAAGCAGCCACATTAGCCTGACCTCCCAGCTGCAGGAAAAAGTGTGGATGGGAATGGGGATTGAACTGCTGTTTGCAGTGGTATTTGTATTTTTAATCATGGTAGTATCAAAACACAGAAGAGAGGGATAAAGGGCCCTCTCTTCTCCTTTCTCGCTATTTACAGCATTTTTTCAATCGCATCCGATACTTCTTTTTTCCATTCTTTTTCATCTGGTAAGCAAGAATATCAATCATCCTGTCTATAAATTCATCCTGGGAAAAGTCCTGTTTCATCGCATTGCACCGTTTACAGGTACATTGAAGATTGTTACGGTCATTGGTTCCGCCTTTTGCCAGTGGAATTATGTGATCTATGGTGAACTGGTCAAATCTTACAAATTTGCCACAAAGGGCACATTTTCCCTGTGTCCGTTCATAGACATCGTTGCGAATCTCTGCTGAAAATCCTTTTCTGGATATGCCATTTTTCCCTTCTGGTTCTTCCGCAGGACCCAGGAAAGAATTCACCAATGGAATCATGGTAAATCCGTTTAGCTTCTTATGAGCCCTTTTCAGCATAGCAGTTGCTTCCTGTGAAGTAAAAATAGTCGCCTGTTCTTTTTGTTCCGTTTTTTCTACCACGTTTGTCGGCGTAATATACGCATACTTATCCGCTTTATTTAAAATATATCTTTCACTCATTCTTTGTTACCCTCCGCATCTTGTTTCAGTACCCATGCAAATGCCCGGGCTGTTCGAATCCCTGGCTCTTTAAAATGACCTCCCTTCGTCCATTCCAGTCAGTTTCTGAATTTCTTTCACCTCATCCTCCAGCCCTGACAGATCGTGATTCCCTACTGGCTGAATTAAAACAGTAATGGCCCGACTATTTCCGTATTTATATATGGTCAGCATTTGGTCTTACACTTCCTTCAAAAAAACAGGAATGATTCCTGTTTGACTACATGATTGACTACGTTACAGATCTTTCAAAATGAAAAACGCCGGAAACCCAGTAAAATCAAGGCTTCCGGCGATCAAGGAAACAGGGGATGAGAGAATCGAACTCCCACCAAAGGTTTTGGAGACCCCTATCATACCATTTGACCAATCCCCTATCTTATAAAGAAAAGTGACTATTGCTAGTCACAGCTTTTAAAAGGTTCTGTACCTTCAAAACTACATACATGTTACATCCTTTGGAATACTTTGTCAAGAATCATTTTTAACCTTGCGTTCGTTCGAATACGGTCACTTTGCGGTCACTTCGCAACTCCGTTGCTCAGTGTCATTTGCTCGCAAATGTTTAATCCAGTCTGTGAACTTCCCTATGCAAGTAAACTTGCTCCGGTCAGTTCCCATTCTGTCTTAACCGCTTTCTCACTAGTTGGTCAAGCCCTCACCCTATTAGTAGCAGTCAGCTCCATGTGTTGCCACACT
>CAKRRX010000054.1 GCA_934394595.1 uncultured Blautia sp.
AGATATCATTACTGCATGTAAAATATATGCTGCCATTATTTTAGAATTGGTTGGCTAAGCAATAAGGATGGATATAGTACCTGGGATGCAACTATAAGTGGAAATCATATAACAGGACTTGAAGGAAGCGTGAACTGCAATATAAATATAGCGGTTCTGTATGTGAAATAAATCCCGTACAGCGCCCCTTTTTTCACGACTTTAAACCGTCGAACTCCACCACATAAAAGCGTTGACATAAAAGCGTGGGGGCGTTAAAATAAAGTACCGGGAAAATAAGAAAAAGGATCGGAGTTTGCCGGTCCTTTTTATTGTTTTCCGACAAAAATAGGAGAAAAATAAGGGGGACGAATTGAAAGAACGAGAAAAATTTGGATCGCGGATGGGATTTATCCTGGTTTCCGCAGGCTGTGCCATTGGCCTAGGAAATGTGTGGAAGTTTCCATATATGGCGGGAAAATATGGAGGAGCGGCATTTATCCTGATCTACCTGGTGTTTCTGGTACTTCTGGGACTGCCTGTGTTGGTATGTGAGTTTGCAGTAGGACGTGCAAGCCGCAAAAGTACAGCCAGAGCCTTTCATGATCTGGAGCCGGAAGGAGCCAATTTCCACAATTTCAGCTATATGAGCATGGTTTCCAATTATGTATTGATGATGTTTTATACCATGGTGGCAGGCTGGATGCTGTATTACTGCTACGCAATGGCAGCAGGAAAGCTGGCAGGAAAGGATTCGACGCAGGTGGCAGAGCATTTTACAGGTCTGCAGGAATCAGCTGGTACAATGACATTATGGATGATTATTGTAGTGGCTTTATCTTTTGGAGTGTGTTCTTTGGGTGTACAGCGTGGACTTGAGAAGATCACCAAGGTGATGATGCTTTGTCTGCTGGCATTGATCGTAGTACTTGCGCTTCACTCCCTGACTCTTGATGGGGCCATGGAGGGCGTGAAATTTTATCTGGTGCCGGATTTTGCAGCAATGAAAGAGATCGGGATCGGAAATGTGATCTTTGGAGCCCTGTCACAGGCATTTTTTACTCTGAGTATTGGAGCTGGTTCCATGACGATCTTTGGAAGCTATCTTGGAAAGGATCGGTCTCTACTGGGAGAGTCCATTCACATTACAGTGCTGGATACCTTTGTGGCGCTGATGGCCGGACTGATCATCATTCCGGCGTGCTTCGCATTTGGCGTGGAGCCTGGGGCTGGCCCGGGACTGGTGTTTATTACTTTGCCAAATGTGTTTAACCAGATGGCAGGGGGAAGATTATGGGGGGCTTTGTTTTTCCTGTTTATGTCCTTTGCGTCCCTGTCTACGGTGATCGCAGTATTTGAGAATATATTGTCCTATTCCATGGACACAAGAGGATGGAACCGCAAGAAGGCTGTGGCAGTGAATCTGGTGGTTATGATCCTTCTTTCCATGCCGGCAGTACTTGGCTTCAATGTTCTGTCCGGTATCCAGCCTCTTGGACAGGGCACCAATATCATGGATCTGGAAGATTTTATTGTATCGAATAACATCCTTCCATTGGGATCGGTGGTATTTGTGATGTTCTGTGTGTCCAAATATGGCTGGGGCTGGAAGAATTTTATTACAGAGGCAGACACAGGAGAGGGACTGAAGTTCCCGGCAAATGTGCGAAAATATATGCTCTATGTGATTCCGGCTGTGGTAGTTGTGATTTATCTGAAAGGATATTATGACATGTTCAGCTCCAGAGGAACTGTGGTGCTGGCAGTATGGATGATCGTGAGTCTGCTGGTGTTGGCGCTTGTGAGCTGGATCATCTTTGGAAAGAAAGCACCGGACGGCAAACATAAATAGTCTATGGATAACAATGTGTTTGGCTGCTGTGGGAGCGCTATGGGCGCGCAGCAGCTGGCTTTCCCGTTGAAAAGAAATAAGCAAAAAAGGAGTGGCATAAAATGATAGCTGAAAAAATGAAACCTTATGTAAAGAACAATTCTGCAATCCGTATGATGTTCGAGGAGGGCAACCGCCTTCGCACAATTTACGGGCCGGAGAATGTATTTGATTTCAGTCTGGGAAATCCCAGTGTTCCGGCACCGGACTGTGTGCGTCAGGCTATCATTGATCTGGTTAATGAGGTGGAGCCTACCGTTCTTCACGGCTATATGAGCAACGCTGGTTTTGAGGATGTACGCCAGACTATAGCAGAGTCTTTAAACCGCAGATTTGGGACTCCTTTTTCAGCAAAGAACCTGATCATGACAGTGGGAGCTGCAAGCGGCCTGAATGTAGCATTTAAGACGATCCTGAATCCGGGGGAAGAGGTGATCGTTTTTGCACCGTATTTTCTGGAGTATGGTGCATATGTACGTAATTATGACGGCAAGCTTGTGGAAATCACACCGGATACCACTACCTTTCAGCCGAACCTGAAGGAATTTGAGGAAAAAATCACACCAAAGACCCGAGCCGTTATTGTAAATACTCCTCATAACCCAACCGGAGTTGTGTATTCAGAAGAAACAATCAGGAAACTTGCTGCAATTCTGGAAGCAAAGCAGAAGGAATTCGGCACAGTGATCTACCTGATCTCCGATGAGCCATACAGAGAGCTAGCTTACGATGGCGTGCAGGTACCATATCTGACGAAATACTATGCAAACACAATTGTAGGCTATTCCTACAGCAAATCTCTTTCCCTTCCAGGAGAGCGTATTGGCTATTTAGTTATTCCAGATGAAGCTGACGGAAGTGAAGAGCTGATCGCGGCAGCTGCTATTGCCAACCGTACCATCGGCTGCGTAAACGCCCCATCCCTGATCCAGAAGGTGATCGCAAAATGTGTAGACGCCGAAGTAGACGTGGCAGCCTACGACAAGAATCGTCTGGCTCTTTACAATGGTCTGAGAGAACTTGGCTTTGAATGCATTAAGCCGCAGGGTGCATTCTATTTATTTGTGAAATCCCCAGTTGCAGATGAGAAAGCATTCTGCGAAGCCGGCAAGAAATATAACATCCTCATGGTACCAGGAAGCTCCTTTGCCTGCCCGGGATATGTAAGGCTTGCTTATTGTGTATCTTATGAAACCATTGTAAATTCGCTGCCCCAGTTTGCAAAGCTGGCGAAGGAATTCGGTTTGGAATAAGAGGAGAGCGTATGTCTGTATTATATATTGTAATTCCTGCATATAATGAATCTGCAAATATCAAAAAGACTATTGAACAGTGGTATCCCGTTGTGGAAAAGCACAATGACGAGGGCCGGTCAAGACTGGTGGTGATCAACGATGGAAGCAAGGACAATACCTATGAGCTGCTTTGCACCTGTGCCAAGGACAGACCGCTTCTGGTGCCTTTGACCAAGCCAAATGGAGGACATGGGCCGACATTGCTTTATGGATATCGCTATGCCATTGATCAGGATGCTGATTATATTTTTCAGACAGACTCAGATGGACAGACCGATCCGGCAGAATTTGAGCAGTTCTGGAATCAACGTGGCCGTTATGATGCGGTGATCGGAAACCGCACTGAGCGTGGAGATGGAAAATCCAGAAAATTTGTGGAAAATGTAGTGTGCTTTCTTTTGCGGCTGATTTTTGGAGTGAAGGTTCCAGATGCCAATGCGCCGTATCGTCTGATGAAGGCAGATCTGGTGGCGCAGTACATTGGAAAGCTTCCGGAGAGTTTTAATATTCCCAATATCATGCTTACCACCTTTTTTGTCTATTACAAAGAAAAAGTGAAATTTATTCCCATCACCTTTAAGCCCAGACAAGGCGGAACCAACTCCATCAATGTGAAGAAGATTGTAAAAATCGGCTGGCAGGCGGTGAGGGATTTCAGAAAACTGAAAAAAGAAATGTAAGATAGTACAGGAAGGGACATCCCACATTGGGATGCCCCTTCCTGCTGTAAAAGGGCGCCTGACCAGCCTGGTCAGACGCCCTTAATTAGTGTGCCTTACGCATTCTTCTTAATAGAAGCTCTCTTTCTGTCACGGGAATCCAGGATCTTCTTACGGATACGAAGGCTGCTGGGAGTAACCTCCAGAAGCTCATCGGTATCGATAAACTCGATTGCCTGCTCCAGGCTGAGGACTCTTGGCGGAGTCAGCTTCAGTGCCTCATCAGCAGAGGAAGAACGGGTATTGGTAAGATGCTTGGTCTTGCAGACATTCAGCTCGATATCCTCTGCCTTACCATTCTGTCCGATAACCATACCACTGTAAACCTTTGCGCCAGGTCCGATAAACAAGGTACCGCGCTCCTGTGCAGCAAACAGACCGTAAGTAACAGCCTCGCCGCCCTCAAATGCGATCAGGGAGCCCTGTTTACGGTACTGGAAATCTCCCTTGTATGGAGAATATCCGTCAAAAATGGTGTTGATGATACCGGTTCCCTTTGTGGAGGTAAGGAAGTTTCCACGGAAACCGATGAGTCCACGGGAGGGGATGTGGAACTCAAGACGGACAGAACCGTCACTTGCAGTACTCATTCCCTGAAGCTCGCCCTTACGCTCACTGAGCATCTGGATCACAGTACCGGAAAATTCCTCCGGAACGTCAATGTAAGCGATTTCCATTGGCTCTAATTTCTTGCCACGCTCGTCGGTCTTGTAAAGTACCTCTGGTTTGCTGACTGCGAACTCATAGCCTTCACGTCTCATGTTCTCGATGAGAACGGAAAGATGAAGCTCACCACGTCCGGAAACCTTGAAGCACTCGGTAGTCTCGGTATCCTCCACACGAAGGCTGACATCTGTATTCAGCTCACGGTAGAGACGGTCACGAAGGTGACGGGAAGTAATATATTTTCCTTCCTGTCCAGCAAGTGGACTGTCATTTACCAGGAAATTCATGGCGATGGTAGGCTCGGAAATCTTCTGGAACGGGATTGCCTCCGGGTTTTCTCCGCCGCAGAGGGTATCTCCGATATGAATCTCTGCAATACCGGAAATGGCAACAATTGATCCGATGGTTGCTTCTTTTACTTCAACTTTATTCAGACCGTCAAACTCATAGAGCTTGCTGATCTTAACACGCTGCTTTTTGTCCGGGTCGTGATGGTTCAGAAGGGTAAGCTCCTGGTTCACTGCGATGGTACCGTTTTCTACTTTACCAACACCGATACGGCCAACATATTCATTGTAATCAATGGTGCTGATCAGTACCTGGGTATCTGCATCCGGGTCCCCTTCCGGAGCCGGGATATATTTCAGGATGGCTTCAAACAGAGGCTCCATATTCTCAGGAGTATCCTTCAGATCCAGAACTGCATGTCCGGTCTTTGCAGAAGCATACAGGAATGGACAGTCAAGCTGTTCATCAGAAGCTCCAAGATCCATCAGAAGTTCCAGTACCTCATCTACGACCTCATCCGGTCTTGCTTCCGGACGGTCTATCTTATTAATGCAGACGATTACGTGCAGATCAAGCTCAAGAGCTTTTTTCAGAACGAATTTTGTCTGAGGCATAGCGCCCTCGAAAGCGTCAACCAGAAGGATAACGCCATCTACCATTTTCAGAACTCGCTCAACTTCGCCGCCGAAGTCAGCATGTCCTGGGGTATCGATAATATTGATCTTGGTGTCTTTGTAATGAACTGCGGTATTCTTGGAGAGGATTGTGATACCACGCTCTCTCTCGATATCATTGGAGTCCATGACACGTTCCTGAACCTCCTGGTTGGCACGGAAAACACCGCTCTGCTTCAGCAGCTGATCGACAAGAGTGGTTTTACCATGGTCAACGTGGGCGATGATGGCTACGTTACGTACGTCTTCGCGTTTCGTCTTCATAAAAATCGAAATCCTTTCTTACTAAAATGCATGTGGATTGCAGTACAGCCGTTAGAGGCTGACACAATTCTTCTAATTTAATGTAGTTTCTTCTCTGTATTGTCCAAATTCCCAGTTTACCACATTTTTCGCAGATTACAAGGTGTTGAAAAAAATTTTTTGATTTTGTGGTTCTAAAAAGGGGCATGTACTCATAGATAATATAGACGGCAAATCGTGGAACCCATGATCACGATGCGTACAAAGTATACATAAAAAGTGAAAGAGGAAGGAGAACTACATCATGGCAGATAAAATTATTGAAAACAATCAGGTGTCGATCACTGGGAAGATCGTAACCGGCTTTACCTTCAGCCACCAGGTTTTTGGAGAAGGCTTTTATACCATGGATATTCTGGTAAAAAGACTCAGTGATTCTGAGGACAGGATTCCGGTGATGGTATCTGAGCGTCTGGTGGATGTTACACAGGATTATGTGGGAGAATACGTGGAAATCCACGGACAGTTCCGTTCATATAACAGACATGAAGAAAAACACAACCGTCTGGTGCTTTCGGCATTTGCAAGGGAACTGAGATTTCTGGAGGAAGAAGAGGATACAGCACCTGTAAACCAGATTTTTCTGGATGGCTATATCTGCAAACCTCCGGTATACCGGAAAACACCTCTGGGAAGAGAAATTGCAGATCTCCTTCTGGCTGTAAACCGTCCCTATGGAAAATCTGACTACATACCGTGTATCTGCTGGGGAAGGAATGCACGCTACGCGTCCGCTTTTGAAGTGGGAGGACATGTGCTGATCTGGGGCAGGATCCAGAGCAGGGAATATATGAAACGCGTAGGGGAAAATGAGACAGAAAAGCGCACTGCCTATGAAGTTTCCGTAAGTAAACTGGAATATGTGTAGAAAATTTCTACTGCTTGCATTTCTGTTTATTTTGCGGTAATATAAGCATATTAAAAATGGCGCATTTTGCGATGTCGTCGTCAGACGGCATCGCCGTTTCACATTAAGAGGAATTATTATGGAAAGAGAAATAACAGAAGTTTATTGTGGGAATGGCAGAGGAAAGACGACTCTGGCTATAGGACAGGCGCTGAGGGCGTCCTCCAAGGGAAAGAGTGTGATCATCATTCAGTTCCTTAAGGGCAATGAACGGCGGGAACTGGATTTTCTGGAAGAGCTGGATCAGCTGGATATCAAGATTTTCCGTTTTGAAAAGATGGAATGCTGTTATGCCCAGCTGAATGCCGAGGAGCAGGCAGAAGAGAAACGCAATATCCTTAATGGTCTGAATTTTGCACGTAAGGTGGTTGCTACTCAGGAATGTGATTTCCTGGTGCTGGACGAGATCCTTGGACTTTTGGATAGTCAGATCGCCACTGCAGATATGCTCATTGATGTTCTGAAGCAGAAGGCAGAGTCCATGCACATGATCCTTACCGGACGCAGGGTTCCGGCAGAATTACTGGACTATGTGGACAGTGTGACCACGATCACAACTCTGGAAAAAGAAGAGAAAATAAAAACAGCAAATACAGAAGAATAAACAGGAGGAAGTAATATGGCAATTTTTAAAGGCGCAGGCGTTGCAATCGTAACTCCCATGCATGAAGACGGGAAAGTGAATTATGAGAAACTGGAAGAACTGCTGGAGTACCAGATCGCGAATAGCACAGATGCCATTATCATCTGCGGCACCACAGGGGAATCATCAACTATGACCCATGGAGAGCATCTCCAGACCATTAAGTTTGCCATTGACAAGGTGGCTGGCCGTGTACCTGTTATTGCAGGAACCGGTTCCAACTGCACAGAGACTGCGATCATGATGTCTCAGGAAGCTGCTTCCTATGGTGCTGATGCACTTCTGATCGTAACACCGTATTACAATAAAGCCACTCAGAAAGGACTTATCCGTCATTATACACAGATCGCAGAGTCTGTTCCGCAGACTCCGATCATCATGTACAATGTGCCAAGCCGTACCGGCTGTAATCTGCAGCCAGCTACAGTGGCTGCTCTTGTGAAGAATGTGAAGAATATTGTGGGAATCAAGGCAGCAAGCGGTGATCTTTCCCAGATTGCAAAAATGATGTCCCTGACAGAAGGCAATATTGAGCTGTATTCCGGAAATGATGATCAGGTATTGCCGATTCTTTCCCTTGGCGGCCTCGGGGTTATTTCTGTATTATCCAATGTAGCACCGAAAAAGACTCACGACATGGTAATGAACTTCCTTGAGGGAAATCTGGCAGAAGCTGCCAAATTGCAGCTTGAGGCGATTCCGCTGATCAATGCGCTGTTCTGTGAGGTCAATCCGATCCCGGTAAAGACAGCTCTGAACCTTATGGGCTGGAATGTGGGACCTCTTCGTATGCCGCTTTGCGAGATGGAGCCGGAGAATGAGGCGAAGCTTGCAAAAGCCCTTACAGACTACGGAATCAAGCTTGCATAAGAAAGGAAGGAAACACAAATGGTAAGAATTATCATGCACGGCTGCAATGGACATATGGGTCAGGTGATCTCCGGTCTTGTAGAGAAGGATCCGGATGCGCAGATCGTAGCCGGAATCGACATTGCAGACCAGGGGAAGAACAGCTATCCGGTTTTTACAGATATCGATCAGTGCCAGGTTATGGCAGATGCAGTAATTGATTTTTCTTCTCCGAAGGCTTTTGATAAGCTGATGGATTACTGTGAGAAAAGAGAGCTTCCGGTTGTCCTTTGTACTACCGGTTTAAGTGAGGAGCAGCTTGCAAGAGTGGAAGAAAGTGCAAAGAAAATTGCAGTTCTGAAATCTGCCAATATGTCCCTTGGTATCAATACCCTTCTGAAGCTTCTTCAGGACGCTGCCAAGGTCCTGGCAGGCGCTGGTTTTGATATGGAGATCGTGGAGAAGCACCACAAGCTGAAACTGGATGCACCAAGCGGAACTGCCCTTGCTCTTGCAGACAGCCTGAATGAGGCAATGGATGGCCAGTATCACTATGTATATGACCGCAGCCAGAGAAGAGAGCAGCGTGACGCCAAAGAGATCGGTATTTCCGCAGTGCGAGGCGGTACGATCGTAGGCGAGCACGAGGTAATCTTTGCAGGCCCGGATGAAGTGATCGAATTTAAGCATACCGCATATTCCAAGGCTGTTTTTGGCAAAGGTGCAGTGGAAGCTGCCAAGTTCCTTTCCGGAAAGCCAGCTGGCAGATACGACATGAGCAATGTGATCGAAGGCTGAGAAATATACAAAAAAAGTAAAAACTATGCAAAAAAATTGTGAAAATTTGGGATTTACAGATGGAAATCTGTTTGCTATAATTCACCCATAAGTTGCAAAGGAGCAAACTACTAAGTGGTTTGCTCCTTTTTGACGTTAGAGCGTGTTTGGAAAATCATTCCAACAATCTGCACGCCCCACTTTGTGGGGGATTTTTCAGACAGGCTCCGGAGCATATTTTCAGAATATGTTGACACATGCAGAAAGGGCTGCCACTAAGGCGGTCCTTTTTTGCATAAAAAATTCTTGTCAGAGTTCAGAGAGGAGAAAAATCTATGAGAAAAACAACAAAAGCAATGGCTCTTATTACAGCAGCATCTATGATCATGACAGCATTTACTCCTGTATATGCAGAAAGTACAGAAAACACAGATACCTCTGAGGAGGCAGCTGTAGACTGGGAAAACGGTGAAAATATCAAGGCCATCAAGGAAAAAGGTGTGATCACAGTAGCAACCGGAACTTATGTGCCGTTTGAATACCGGGATGATGATGACAATATCGTAGGTTTTGACATTGATCTGGCACAGTATATTGCAGACAAGCTTGGTGTGGACATGGAAGTGACAGATATGGAATTTCAGTCCATTGTGCCATCCATCCAGAATGGCGAGTATGATTTTTCTATCGCTGCAATGTATAAAACTGACGAGAGATGCGAAGTGGTAGATATGTCTAAATCCTACTGTGACAGTGGTATGATCCTTGCAGTAAAAGAGGATTCTGAGTATGCAGATACAGTCAAAAGCCTTGCTGACTGTGATGGATTAAAGGTAGCTGTAAAAGAGGGAGCAACCTCATACAATGTTGCACAGAGCTTCCTGGATGAAAATCCGAATGTATCTTACGAAATTGTTCAGTACAAAGATACCGTAGGCTGTGTTTCCGATCTGCTTGCAGGACGTGTGGATGTAGTGGTAAATGACCTCCTGAATCAGAAGATCCTTTCCCAGGAGTATGAGGGAACCAAAATCGTATGTGATCCATTTACCCATGCAGAAAATGCGATCGCAGTACAGAAAGGAAAAGAGGATCTGCTTGCCTTTATCAATGAATGTATCGACGATTATTATGAAGATGGCACATATGATGAGCTGTGGGCAAAATGGATCGACACCTCTGATTCAGAAGAAGAGTAATAGTTGCTTTTCACGAAGTGAACAGTAACGGGGAATATTCATTACACTGGTAACGGGAGAAGAAGTATGGTAACATTAAAATGGTCACTTGTATTTGACAAAATGTCGTCACTGCTCCATGGATGTGCAGTGACATTGGAAATTTCAATCCTGACACTGATATTCGGTACGATCCTTGGCGTGGTTCTTGCACTGATGCGAGACAGTAAGGTGAAGCTGCTGGCAAGGCTGTCACAGCTTTATATCTGGATCTGGCGTGGAACGCCTCTTATGGTACAGGCGTTTCTGATCTATTTTGGTCTGCCAAATCTGGGAATTACATTTAGTGCAATGACAGCTGGCGTGTTGTCTATGTCATTGAACACAGGCGCTTATATTGCTGAAATCGTACGCTCCGGTATCCATGCCATTGATCCGGGACAGCGTGAGGCTGCCAAGGCCCTGGGAATGCCCTGGCATCTGGAAATGCTCCGGATCGTGGCACCTCAGGCGACCAAGATCTGTATTCTTCCCCTGGTTAACCAGTTTATTGCAACCATCAAAAATACCTCTATCTTGTCAGCCATCACACTGACGGAGCTTACCAGAGAGGGAACCCTGATCGCCTATAACTCTTTCCATTATTTTGAGCCGTACATCGCAGTTGCGGTACTGTATCTGATCCTGACAACTGTATTTACAGGAGTTGCGGGAGTTTTGGAAAGGAGGATGGCATAATGGCAGAAGAAGCGATCTTAAGCGTAAAAAATATCAGCAAATGCTTCGGAGACCTGGAAGTATTAAAAGGAATCAGCTTTGACATTCATAAGGGAGAGAAAATCGCAATTCTGGGGCCAAGCGGTTCCGGAAAATCCACGATCCTGCGCTGCATCAATCAGCTGGAGACCTACGACCGGGGTGAAATCGATTATATGGGAAAACCGGTGAATTCAGGACATGCTCTTCATGAGCTGAGACAGCATATCGGAATGGTTTTTCAGAGATTTAATGTATTTACCCATATGAGTGTTCTGCAAAATGTGATCGAGGCTCCGGTACATGTGAAAAAGGTTCCCAAGCAGGAAGCAGTTGCACGGGCAAAGGAGCTTCTGAAAATGGTAGGCCTGGAGGGCAGAGAAGATGCCATGGCAAAGAATCTCTCCGGTGGACAGCAGCAGAGAGTAGCTATTGCCCGGGCAATGGCTATGAATCCGGAAGTGATCCTTTTTGATGAGCCGACCAGTGCACTGGATCCGGAGCTTGTTGGAGAAGTTTTGAATGTAATCCGAAAGGTTGCAGCAGAGGGTGTATCCATGGTGATCGTTACCCATGAGATGAATTTTGCCCGGGAAGTGGCAGACCGTATCCTGTTTATGGAGGATGGCGTGATCGTGGAAGATGCACCGCCGGAAGAATTTTTTGAACATCCGAAGAACGAGCGAATCCGTCAGTTTATCAGGAAAGTGGAAGAAAGGTAATGGTAAGATGGATCTGATCATAAAAAATGGATGGATCGTAAATGGCAAAAAGGAAAAGCCATTTAATGGAGATCTTGTAATAAAAGATGGAATAATAGAGGAAATCGGGGCCTGTATCCAGGTCCCGGAAAACTTTCCAAAAGAGTGTATCCTGGATGCAGCCGGTGGTTATGTAACCCCCGGTTTTATTGATATTCATAGGCACGGAGACTGGAAAGCCTTTGGAAACGGAGATGATGAGCTTCTGAACCGGCAGGGGCTGACTTCTGTGGTAAACGGAAACTGTGGACTTTCCGTGGCACCGGCAGGGACGGAGCATGGAAAAGAGATAGCCGGATTTTTAAGCAGCGTGACAGGTGATTTTCCATCTGATCTGTCTGCAAAGCCAGACTGGACTTCAGTTATGGAATCTATGGAAAGCTACATGTCTGCACTAAAAAAAGAAAAGCGTAGTGTGCACACAGGAATGTTGGCCGGAAATGGCACCATCCGAGCCTGTGTAAAAGGCTATGCACCGGGAAAACTGACTATTTCAGAGGCAAAAAAGGTATGGAACACGCTGGAAAGTTCTCTGAAAGCCGGTGCCCTTGGGGTGAGTCTTGGAATTGCCTATGCACCGGAATTTGAGTATGATACAGAAGGCCTGATACAGGCGCTGCAGCCCTTGAAAGGAACAGGAATTCCCATTACTACTCATATTCGAAATGAGGGGGATGGAATACTGCCTGCATTAAAAGAAGTGATCGCAGTTGCAAAGGAACTTCAGATTCCCCTGCATGTAAGCCATCTGAAATGTATCGGACAGAAAAACTGGGGGGATACCCCGAGAAAGATTCTGAGGCTTTTTGACCAGGCAGCAGAGCAGGGGGTAAAAGTTGACTTTGATCTGTACCCCTATCTTACAGGCTCCACCCAGCTGGTGCATCTGCTTCCACCACAATTTCAGGAGGGCGGCACAGAAGCCATCTGCACACGTCTGGCAGATAAGAACTGCAGAAAAGAGATCACGGAAGTGTTGAGACAACCCTCGGATGTTTTTGAGAATATTGTGGAACTGGCAGGTTTTGAGCGGATTTATGCAAGTACTTTGCATACACAGGAATACAGTCGGTATGCAGGATGGTCTATTGCTGATATTGCCAGGGCGCTGGGGCAGGATCCTTATGAGACCTTGTATGATATTTTGCTTGAGGAGAGGTGTCAGGTTACCATGCTGGATACCATTGCATCTGAAGAAGACATGCTCTATTTTCTGAAAGATGACAGGGCGAATCTTATCTCTGATGCCATATATCCGGCTGGTGGAAAATATCATCCAAGAGTGTATGGGGCATTTCCAAAGCTGCTTACAGACTATGTGAGGGAAAGAAAAATCTTTTCTATAGAAGATGCGGTATACAAAATGACAGCACGTCCGGCTTCGGTGCTGGGGCTTCACAGCGGAATCCTGGAAAAGGGAATGCCTGCAGATGTGAACGTATTTCATCTGGAAAATCTGCAGGTAAATGCAGATTTTGAAAACCCGGATCAGTATTGTACAGGTTTTGACTATGTGCTTACCGGTGGAAAAGTTGCAGTGGATCACGATGTGTACCGAAATTGTAAAGCCGGGAAAGTGATGGAACGATAATAACGGGAAAAAGCTGTTCCCAAAAGCGGCAAAGGAAAGTGATGGTTGAATTATGAAGCTTACTGAAGAAAGAAAAGAGGAAGTTCTTGCACTTTGCAGGAAGCTGATCGCAAACAGAAGCTATTCCGGAGAGGAAGATGCGGTAGCTGGAGCGCTGAAATATTTTATGCGCCAGAAAAAGTTTGATGAGATCACTACAGATGAATATGGAAATGTGATTGGAAAGATCAAAGGCAGCAGGCAGGGATGCCATCTGCTTTTTGACGGTCATATGGACACAGTTCCGGCAGATAATAAAGAAGCATGGAAACATGATCCATTTGTGCCTGTGATAGAAGACGGAAAGCTCTATGGGAGAGGAACCTCAGATATGAAAGGTGCAGTTGCCGCATTTTTCTGTGCAGCCGCCTATTTTATGGAAGACTATGGAAAAGAGTTTGCCGGGGAGCTTTATACAGCAGGAGTGGTACATGAGGAATGTTTTGAAGGTGTGGCTGCCAGAAGCATCAGCGAACTGGTCAAGCCGGATTATGTGGTGATCGGAGAAGCATCCGGGCTGAATATCAAGACCGGACAGAGGGGACGGGCAGAAATTGTCCTGGAAACCTTTGGCAAAGCGGCTCATTCCGCAAATCCGGAAAAAGGGATCAATGCGGTGAAGAAAATGTGTAAGCTGATCAATGCGGTCAGTACACTTACACCTCCTGTTCATGAACGTCTGGGAAAAGGAATCCTGGAGGTGACAGATATCATTTCTTCTCCATATCCAGGAGCATCGGTAGTGCCGGAATATTGCAAAGCAACCCTGGATCGCAGGCTTCTTACCGGGGAGACAAAGGAGAGTGTCCTTGCGCCCGTCCGGCAGGTCATTGAAGCTCTGGAAACCGAAGATCCGGATTTTCATGCAAATGCCTCTTTTTCTGTGGGAAGTGAAAAATGCTATACGGGTAAAGAAATCCAGGGAGAGCGTTTCTTTCCGGGCTGGTATTATGCGCCGGAGGAAGAATATATACAGAAAATTCTGAAACAGATACAAAAAAACGGGTATACACCAGAGCTTACCCAGTACAGCTTCTGTACAAACGGAAGCCACTACGCAGGGGAAAAGGGAATCCGGACAATCGGGCTGGGACCATCCAGGGAGGATCTGGCCCATACCGTTGATGAGTATGTGGAATTGTCACAGCTTTTTGGCGCAGTGGAGTGCTATTACGGGGTAATGGAGGCTTTACTGCTTTAGAGCCTTTTTCTGGAAATTTTATCCAGAATAATCTTCCCTGATCTGTACATATTAGGAATACACGCAGCTGTTCTTGCAGCTGGCGATATTTCAGAAAAGGAGACAGATGGGATGAAGAAAATTAAAAGTATCCTCATAAGCACATTGCTGGTATTTACATTATGTATGCTCACTGCCTGTGGAAAGGACAATAATGCGGCTGATGAGGTTCCAAATGCAACAACGGATGGTAATACAGACAACGTAGGGGATGGAACAGCAGATGACAATATGGCTGATAATGCAGATGATGTAAATGACGGAACAGCCGGAACTCTTACCGATGATGCGCAGGTGCCGGAGAAAGCAGCCGGAGAGCAAAGTGACACTGGAAATGATGCAAATAACACCACAGAAGACGGAACCGTATCAGGAGCCCTTGGTGACGGAGTTGAGGATCTGGGAGATGGTGTGGCAAACGGAGTGCAGGACATTGGAGAGGGCGTGGGAGACGCTGTGAAAGATGTAGGAGATGCTGTGGGAAATGCAGCAGACGGACGATGATAAGTCAGGCGGGGAGATGTTCCCCGCCTTTTGTGTTGTAAAGCTTACTGTATTTTGCTAAAATATGCGTAAATATTCAAGAGCCTATTTGAAAATGTGACGCATATTTTGAGAATACCTTTTTTCAAACAGATTCTGGAGTTTTGGAGGAGACAGCTATGAAATTTCGGCCATGCATAGATATACATAATGGAAAAGTAAAACAGATTGTGGGAGGAAGCTTAAAAGATGCAGGAGACCAGGCAAGGGAGAATTTTGTTTCCCGGCAGGACGGAGCATTTTATGCATCTTTATACAAAGAAAAAGGTTTAAAAGGCGGACATATCATTTTGCTGAACAGTGCAGATTCCCAGTACTTTGAGGACACCAGGAAGCAGGCATTTCTTGCTTTGGAAGCATATCCTGGCGGCTTGCAGCTGGGCGGCGGAGTGAATCCGGAAAATGCCGGCGTGTATCTGGATGCAGGTGCCAGCCATGTGATCGTAACCTCTTATGTTTTTAAAGACGGGAGTATTTCCTGGGAAAACCTTGATAAAATGGTAAAAGCAGTGGGCAGGGAACACCTTGTGCTGGATTTAAGCTGCCGCAAAAAAGAGGATGCCTATTATGTGGTCACAGACCGCTGGCAGAAATTTACCCAGCAGCAGGTGACACTGGAACTGATGGAAAAGCTTGGCAGCTTCTGTGATGAATTTTTGGTTCACGCAGTGGATGTGGAAGGAAAAGCAAATGGGATCGAGGTTCCTCTTGCGAGTCTTCTTGGAAAATATGATGGCAGACCGGTGACCTATGCCGGAGGCGTGGGAAGTATGGAGGATATTCAGATTTTAAAAGAGGCAGCAGATGGAAAGCTGGACGTGACTGTGGGCAGCGCATTGGATCTGTTTGGCGGGAAGATACCATTTGAGATGCTTGTTTCCCTGTGAGGTTTATTGACGTTAATTTGTTAAAATGATAAACTGGAGTCATGTTTAATGGTTAAAAATGTCAGTGTACAAAATATTCTAACAGGAGGGTTTCACCAGTGACCTATACGTATCATTTGATCTATTCCTGCTA
>CAKRRX010000055.1 GCA_934394595.1 uncultured Blautia sp.
GTAAAATGCAGCAAATGCGGCGCACTTATGATGCCACACAGAGTTTGCAAGGCTTGCGGAAGCTATAACAAAAAAGAAATCGTTAAAGTTGAAGACTAATAACGAAGCCAAAAGGACATCTGAGTTGATCGGGTGTCCTTTCTTTTACCCTTAGGGGGCCAGAAAACAATTTTCGCAATCTACAGAAAGCCCTCTGGGGACGTTTTAATCAGAATATATACCAGTTGGAGGAAAAGAAATGTCTGAATTAAGTGATAAGATCAGAGCTGAATTTAAAAAGTCCGATGATGAGCGAGACGCGCTTATGAATACCCCGGAGGACGTGGAGCGCTGGGATAATATTGTATATGGACATGATGACAGAAATATACAGAAGCTGGACGTATACAGACCGAAGCAGGCACAGGGAGAAGAGCTTCCGGTGATCATCAGCGTACATGGCGGTGCGTGGGTATATGGAGATAAGGAGACCTACCAGCATTACTGCATGAGTCTTGCCCAGAGAGGGTTTGCAGTGGTGAATTATACCTATCGTCTTGCACCGGAAAGCAAATTCCCGGCACAGTTAGAAGATCTGAATCTTGTGTGCAAATGGGTGATGAAACGTGCAGGAAGATTTCATTTTGACACAGAGAGGATTTTTGCTGTAGGTGATTCTGCAGGAGCCCATCTTCTGGGACTGTATGCAGGTATCTGCACCAATCCGGAGTATGCAGCCAGGTATGATTTTACAGTGCCGGAAGGCTTTGCACTGACTGCAATCGCGCTGAACTGTGGTGTATATCAGATCGCAGATGCAGATACCCAGACAAAGGAACTTATGAAGGATCTGCTTCCCCAGGGTGGGACAGCAGAAGAGCTGGAACAGATTAATGTATTGAATACCATCACAGATGTATACCCACCTGTATATTGTATGACTGCAGTGGCAGATATGCTGAAAGGCCAGGCGCCGGCACTGGTGGAGAAACTGATGGAAAACAATGTTCCCTTTGTATTTCGTGTATTTGGGGATAAGGTCAATCAGCTGGCCCATGTATTCCACTGTGATGTAAAGACCATTGATGCGGCACAATGTAACGATGCAGAATGTGATTTCTTCAGAGAATTCTGCTTCTGATATTCTGCTTTTTTTCACGGAAACCTGCGGTTCGCCACAGGTTTCTTGTTTTTTATAGTGTAATTCTATATTCTAGCAATATAAGAGTTCTTTTGTTCCGATTTATTTACAGGAGGGAAAGAAACCGATGAAAAAGAATACATATTTCCGGAAGGCTTTGGTATTGTTGCTTTTTTGTCTGTTTATTTTTATGGGAAACCAGAAGGTATGGGCAGGAGAAAAGCTGGTTACAGAGTTTTCGAGAATTTTTTATATCCCGGCAGGCGCTATGGAAAAAGGAACTGGCCTTGAAGGACTGCGGGAGATTTATGATACTATGAGCTGTACCGCGTATACAGGAGAAGGAGAGGAGCTTCTCCTTGATGTGATCTGGGATTATTCGGGGATTTGCACCTGGAAAAAGGGTGCGTATCAGATTTTTGGCACTGTGAAGCTCCCGGAAGGTTATACCAGTCAGGCGGCCCTTCCAGTTTGGTCTGCCAGGATTTCCGTGCAGGATCCAGATATTCCTGAACTGTATGCGTATTCCAGGATGATATCAGCAGGACTTTATTATTTCCCCTGGATCATCAGAACAGATCCTTCCAGAATGGAAATCTGGATGAAGGAAGAAGGGCAGGGCTGGGTAAATGTCAGTGAAGAGGGCTATGGCATGTGCGACACAGATGGGCTGTATCTTTCCAGCCAGAGCATGCTTCCAGGCAAAATATACACCCTGACTGTTTCCTATGAGGGTGGAAAGACAGACAACCTGAAATACCGTTATGGATCAGATGGAAATTTGGATGTGATCAGCTATACACCAGGGGCAGTGGGAGAGCTGCTGCAAAAGGAGACTGTGATACGTTCTATAGAGCCTGTGGAAAAAGACGGGCTGGAGCGATGTATGGCATATGCCATCAGAACCGGCCAGAGCCTGTCAGAAATCCGAAAAGATCTGGAAGATACCATATATATCCAGGGAAGTACACAGAACTGTTATGAAGATACCGCAGCACATCCTTCGGTAGTGCTGGATTCTGTGTGGGACTTTTCTTCTGTGGATATCCATACTCCGGGGGTATATAAAGTGAAGGCGGGATTTAGTGCCCCAGAAGGTTACACGCTTGATCCAAAGCTGGAGTTTCCTCTTACTACGGCGTATATTGCAGTGCAAAAACCGGATCAGCCACAGATTCAGACTTATTATATGGCAGATGCAGATACTTTCTTTTTTCCGATGGTGCTGGATGCCTTTGATGGTCAGCTGAGAGAATTTCAGGTGTACCTGGAAAGTGAAGATCAGACCTGCCTGCTTACACAGGAAAACGCTACAGTGGGAAGAAAAGGCCTGTATCTTCGGAAAAATGTTTTGAAGCTTGGGCGGGATTACCGTTTGTATGCCATCTATCCAGGGGGCAGCACCGGAATCTATGAGTTTCATTATGATGAGACCTTTCTTACTCATGAACACTGGTATGAAAGAAATTATGCAGACCGTGATGGAAATGATCTGCCGGATCTTGACAATGGAACAGAGAAAGTGACGGATACTTCTACTGTGATAGTGGGAAACCGGCTGCTGGATATGCTGGAAATCTATAAAAAGAATATTCCCTTTGAAAAGGATGGAGTGCAGATAAAGGTTCCGGTAGAAGTGGTGAAAAAATGGGAGGTATCATCTGAAGACGAGATAAAGATCAATATTTCCAAGGATCAGGATCAGATTTCAGTTCACCTCTACAAAAATGGAGAAGAGCTTACCGATATTTCCGGAGGAAGTCTGGAACTGCCTTCTGGTTACACCGGGGAAACTGTTCTGGAAGATGAAGAAGGGAATATCTACAGTGGAACCAAAAAGGAAGAACAGAATATTACAGAGATAAAGATCGATAAAACCGGGGACTTCACCATAGAAGAAACAGAAGATCCAGAGAAGGAAAGCGCCGAAAAAAACACAGGGGAAATGAACCAGGCAGGGGGATCCATGGATTCTTCAAAAGGGGAAGAGAAAACGGATGGAGAGTCCTCTGGAAATCGAAAGCCGTCCAG
This sequence comes from uncultured Blautia sp., assembly GCA_934394595.1. Taxonomy (GTDB): domain Bacteria; phylum Bacillota; class Clostridia; order Lachnospirales; family Lachnospiraceae; genus Blautia_A. The sequence continues at coordinate 3,152 of CAKRRX010000055.1, forward strand.
GGTGAAAAGTGCAGCGCTGGTTGCGGGAACTGCATTTTTGTCAATATTGTTATTATATATACCAGGAAGAAATGGGGAAAAGCTCCGAAAGGGGGAACGGGGTGAAAGCAAAAAGAGAAAATAAGAAAAGCAGAAAACTGCTTTGGGGGATTGTTCTGATCAGCATGATCCTGTCTCTTGGTTTTTTCTACATACTATATTGTTCCAATAACAAATATATGACAAGAGAAGATAAGGCCATACATGGGATTCTGTATGTAGAAGGGGATTATGATGATCTGCCGGTTTACTATCTTTCCAGAGAATGGGAGTACTATCCGGATGTGCTGCTGACGCCAGAGGATGATCTGGAGGAATATTATTGCAGATATCTTTCCATTGGGGAATATGGAGGGATGGAACTGGATCAAAAGGACCGTTCGCCTTATGGGAGTGGGACATACCGGCTGCAGCTGGTGCTTCCAGAGGAAGAGCATACCTATGGTCTGTATCTGCCGGAAATTTTTTCTGCCTATAATCTGTACATCAATGGAAATCTGATGGGACAGGTGGGAAATCCGGATCCTGCCCATTATAAAGAAGAGATACAGAAGCGCATGTTTACCTTTAAAGGAAGCGGACGTGGAGAGATTATGATCGCTGTCACAGATAAAAGCTCCGCCTCATCGGGAATCCAGTATGTGCCTGCCTTTGGAAAGCCGGTAAAGGTGAATACTATGAGAGGCATTCCCATATTTCTGGATTCTGTGGTGTTTGCCTTTATCCTTCTGGTAATGCTTCTGTCGCTGTGGGCGTTCTTTGGCACCAGAAGCCGTGCAAATGTACTGTTTGCAGGGGTGTGCATCTGTGTTATGGGATATACCTGCTATTCCCTGCTTCATACCTATGTGGCAGTACGGGTACAGCCCTGGTACAGTCTGGAAATGCTGTTTTATTTTCTGATGTTTCCTGCAATGCTCCTTCTGGAAAATGAACTTACAGAGGGGAAATGCAGGTGGCTGCGTCTGGCGGCCTTTTTTACAGGTGCAGTGGGGATTGTCATTACGCTGGCTGGCATTTTTGCAGGAGGAGAGTCGTATACAGGGATCTTTTATGGGATATCGGCTGTCACAGAAATCCTCAAATGGGTGACAGCGCTTTGCCTGCTCTTTGCAGCATTTTTGCAATCAGAAAGCCAGCAGGGGTATTTTCTTCTGGTGGGAACTGTCATATATGCTTCTTCTCTTATGGCAGACCGACTGTGGCCGTTGTATGATCCCATTCTGGGCGGATGGTTTCCAGAATGGGGAGGAACTATCCTTGCCGGGGTGTTTGGCCTGATTTTGTGGAAAGAGCTGACGGAAGGGTATCGAATGCGTCTGATTTATGAGGAACAGTCCAGGCAGATGGAGCTTCGCCTTCTGATGCAGAAGGAGCATTATGAAAAGCTGACAAAAGCTCTGGAGGAGGCCAGCCGTACCAGACATGATCTGAGGCAGTATATTCGGACTGCTTCTATGCTTCTGGAGGAGGAACACTATCAGGAGCTGAAAGAATATTTTCATCGTTTCGCCAGGGAGAGCCAGGAGAAAATGCAGGCGCCGGTGTGCTACAGCAAAAATATGTCAGTAGATGCGATCTTCCATTATTATGGCAGTCTGCTGGAACAGGAAAAGATAAGATTTGAACATTTTCTGGAAGTGCCGGAGGACATAAGGATTTCGGATCTTGATATGTGCCGTATTTTTGGAAATCTTCTGGAAAATGCAGTGAATGCGGTGAAAGAAGAGAAAGAGGATCAGGATCGGTATGTAAGCTGCGTATGTAAGGTGCGAAAAGGAAAGCTTCTGATTGAAATTGAAAATACCTATAGCGGAGAAATCCGGAAAATAGGAGATTCTTTTTATTCCGGAAGCCACAGCGGAAGAGGAATCGGAACCGCCTCCGTCTGCCAGACCGCAGAAAAATATGGAGGATATGCAGATTTTGTGATCGAGGAAAAGATATTTCGGGCAAATGTGTTTATTCCTGTAGAGGATGGAGAACATTCTCAGGAAAACAGATAATTCAGATAAGCCTTTTTGATGGCATTTGCCCCTCGCTTACGAATCTGTACGATCTCCTGATTATCCAGCAAAAATCCCTCTTCTGTGGCTTTGTGAATCCGGTCCATATTTACCAGACAGCCTCTGTAACAGGAAAGAAAGCAGGGAAGATCCTGGATCAGTTCCCCAAATTTCTGAAAGGTCAGGTAAGTACGCAGGATTCCGGCATCTGTATGTAGCTGGACTGCGTTGTGGAAAGTATCTGCATAAAGAATGGTTTTTACAGGAACCTGCACAGGGGTACGGTCGCAGATCACTTCGATGTACCGTAATTCCTGTGCATTTTCTATTTTGATGGTATCCAGCACCTTAAAAAGCTTATTTCTGTCAAGAGGCTTGAGGAGATAGTATGTTGCATGGACATCATAGCTGGCTACGGCAAAGGCATCGCTGCTGGAAAGAAAAATCAAGGAGCAGGAGTCCTGATGTTCGCGAATCTGTCTTGCAACATCCATGCCATTGTGTTCTCCCATATAAATGTCCAGGAAGATCAGTTCATATTTTCCAGGAGTGTAATCCTCCCAGAAATGTGCAGGGGAAGAAAAAACAGAAATCTGGCAGGAAATCCGGCGGCCCTCATAATAATCGTATACCGCTTCTCTGGCAAGTGTAAGATCTGTCTGTATATCATCAATAATCGCAATATTCAATGTATGTATCCCTCCGGGGTAAAAATCAGGCAATTCAAAATATCACCGAAACTGTCATTTTAGCCCATGTGTATTGAAATGGACAAGAAAATCAGATATAGTAATCATAACGTAGTGAGTAACTAAAATGCTCCTATATCATACCACAAAATCTGGAAAAAGTGAGGTAAAAAATTATGAAAAATTGGAAGAAGATTATGGCTATGTTATGTACTGCAGCAATGCTTACAGGTTCTGCACTTCCTGTATGGGCTGAGGATGCAGCAGAGACAGAGGACACAGCAGCGGCAGCTGATGAGTATACTGAGCTGACTATGGATATGCTGGAAGAGCAGGCATATGAGGGAAGCTGGTTATCTTTTGAGGCTGGCTTTGATCTTTATGTGCCAAGTGACTGGGATGTAGTTGAGCTTAAAGATGAGGACAAAGAGCAGGGAATTGTTTTTGCTGCAAAGGCGGCTGATGATTCCGGAATCAACATGGTTGTCATGGCTAACGAAGTTGGAACAGACTACGATGATGATAAACTGGTAGCTGAGTTTACAGATGCCGGCTACACAGAGATCGAGAAAGATTCCATCAATACCATTAAAGGTGTTTCTTTTGAAACAGAAAGCACTTATGGCTTCGCTTTCCTTGATGGACAGGGGTATATGTACAATATTCAGGTAGCACCAAAAGGCGATGATACTGTTCCGATCGCACAGACCCTGCTGATTTCCTTAAGCCTGTCTGAGAACGTAGAAGAGGAAGCTACTCCTGCTGAAGAAGAAGCTGTAGAAGAGGAAGCTGCAAACTAAAGAGTGCCTGAAAATGATTTTGTAAACAAAATCTAAGCGGATCAATTAAATACTGCCATATGAGAGAGTTTTTGCAGAAGCAGGAATCTCCATATGGCAGTTTTTTTGCTGGAACGTGTTTGAAAAAGTCTCACTTCTGGGAAATCTGTTTCATTGATAGGGATGAATATTTAGCTTCTTTTTCAACTTTGTATTCCATTTCTGAAGAATCAAGGGATTTAGCTTTGTCACTTTCCGGTCATAGGTGAGAATTCCGTTTACCTCTTCTTCGATGTCCGAAAGCTGTGTATAGATCACTGCAGAATAGCCTTTTTCCACAGCAGGGACTATGGTATTTTCCATTAGCTGGGAGAATCCATCTGTAAGCCCTTCCCTGGTATAAAATTTTTTGTATCCATAAATGTTCCTGCAGGCGCTATGCTCCGGAATACGAAGAGAATATCCGCCGAATTCGGAAAGTGCCAGGACACGGCTGGATTTTGGCACAGGCAGGCCCAGAAAATAATAATGGAGACTGTTGATATCCCCACAGCCCTGATCGAACCATCCGCTTGCAGAATCCACCAGGCGGGAAGAATCCAATCTGTGGATAAAATCAGAGACCTGGCTGGTGGAAAACTGTCCCCATCCTTCATTAAAGGGAATCCAGGTGATAATGGAAGGGTGGTTATAAAGGGCCTTGATCATCTGCCGGATGTCATCTATGTACTCCTGCCTGCCATCCTGATCTGTGCGGGACAGAAGCTTCTGGTGTGTATCCTTTACCGGGATACGCATCCAGTTCAGTAAAGTCGCCAGATAAGTAACAAACCAGTGCTTATAAGAGGAGCCTCCGTTTGGCATGTCCTGCCATACCAGCATTCCCATACGGTCACAGTGGAAATACCAGCGGTCTGTCTCAATCTTACCATGCTTACGAAGCATATTAAAGCCCAGATCCTTCATGGTGCGGATGTCATAGATCAGCGCCTGGTCAGAGGGAGCTGTGTACAATCCGTCCGGCCAGTATCCCTGATCCAGAACTCCGGTCTGAAAATAAGGCCTGTCATTGAGAAAAAAGCGCAAGACGCCCAGGGAATCTTTTTGAACATCGCATTTACGAATGGCAAAATAGCTTAGAATGCGGTCGCTGCCATAGTCCAGGGAGAATGGATAAAGCCAGGGAGTCTCTGGACTCCAGTCTCTTCGGTGTTTCTCAGGGATAGAAATGGAGATTTCTTTTTCTGGGTCTAAAATGGATTCCTGGATACTGTCTTCACACAATGCTTCGGTCACACCTCTGGAATCCAGAAAAACAGGGGAATAAATCCTGCACAGGATCGGTTTCCCGGTCTGGTTATCTGCTGGATGGGTGCGGACTCGAATCCGAACCTTACCCTGGTCATAATCTGGTGTAGTGCGGATGTCCCGGATATAAGACTTGGGCACAATTTCCATCCATACCGTCTGCCAGATCCCGCTTTGGGCAGTGTAGAACATGCCGCCGCGGTTCAGTTGCTGTTTGCCCCTGGCGTGATAGGATGTGTCACTGAAATCGTGTACGCTGATCAGAATACAGATGGTGAGATCCTCTTTTACAAAGCCTGAAATGTCGATAGAGAAGGGAAAATAACCACCTTTGTGATAGCCTGCAAATCTGCCATTAATGTAGACGTTACAAATCTGGTCTACAGCACCGAAGTGAAGGAGAAGTCCCTGAGTATCTCGGTTATAGCTTCCCTCTGGCAGCTGTATGATCCGGGAATACCATAATGTCTCATCCGGCAGAAGCTGCCTTTGTACCTGGGACAGTGGGGCTTCCGGAGAAAAAGGAACCTGGATCTGTCCATCAAAAGGAAAATTTTCATTTTCATAGAACTGCCAGGGAAGAATGCGGCTGCGGGTGATCAGATAGTCCCACATTCCATTGAGGTTGATCCAGTGCTTACGGACCATAGTCGGTCTTGGATATTCTTTCAGAGTTTCCTGCCGGGAGGCAGCAGCGCTCCAGATCGTGTCCAGTTTTTTCAAAAAACAGCCCTCCTTAAATCATTACGTAAAGTGGAAAAATATTTTCTGCTGATATTATTTATTATACACGAAATCCCCTCTTTTGCAATTGAAAAAGGAATAAGGGTATGTTACGATAGAATAGATAAATGGAGGGGAAATATGAATCAAACAAATAATAAAAATCTGCTGACAGAAGGCTCTATCTGGAAGAAACTGATCGGCTTTGCTTTTCCGCTGTTTCTTGGAAACCTGTTTCAGCAGCTGTATAATACGGCAGATTCTCTGATCGTGGGAAACTTTTTGGGAAGTGATGCACTGGCTGCGGTAAGTTCATCCGGAAGCCTTACCTTTTTACTGGTAGGATTTTTTCAGGGAATGGCGATGGGAGCGGGAGTGATCATTGCCAGATATTATGGTGGCCGACAGAAAGCGGAACTGCAGCAGGCAATCCATACTACGGTAGCTTTTGGCGTTTTGTGTGGATTGCTTCTAACTGTTATGGGAGTGGTTATGGCGCCGAAGATCCTGATTCTTATGAAGACGCCGAAAGACATTCTGCCAAAATCCACCCTGTATTTTCAGGTATATGCACTTGGTTCTCTGGGACTGGTTCTTTATAATAACTTTGTGGGAATTATGCAGGCGGTGGGAGACAGCCGTCATCCGCTGTATTACCTGATTTTTTCTTCACTATTGAATGTGATCCTGGATATGGTATTTGTAGGAGCATTGGGATTTGGAGTTGCAGGGGCTGCCCTTGCGACCATCATTTCCCAGTTTGCCAGTGCTGCCTTGTGCCTGTACAGGCTGATGAAAAAAAGTCCGGAAGAATACACAGTGTCCCTTGGGAAAATATGCCTGGATAAGGGAATGCTCGGCAGGATCGTGTCCAATGGACTTCCGGCAGGAATCCAGAATTCTGTGATCGCTCTTGCAAATGTGGTGGTACAGTCCAATATCAACAGTTTTGGAAAGCTTGCAGTAGCAGGATGTGGTGCTTATTCCAAGATCGAGGGCTTTGGCTTTCTTCCTATCACCTGTTTTTCCATGGGTCTGACCACGTTTATCAGCCAGAATCTTGGTGCCAGGAAATATGACAGAGCGAAAAAAGGGGCCCGCATCGGGATTATCTGCAGCATCTCCATGGCTGAAATGGTGGGGATTATTGTCTATATTGCAAGTCCGGTGCTGATCGCTATGTTTAACAGTGACCCAGGTGTGGTGGAATTTGGAGTAAAGCAGGCACACATTATCTGTCTGTTTTATTTTCTGCTGGCCTTTTCACATTGTATTGCCGGTCTTATGCGCGGCGCTGGAAGGGCGACTGTTCCCATGTTCGTCATGCTGGCCTGCTGGTGTCTGATCCGTGTTACCTATATCACCATTGCAGTGAGGATCAATCCGGTAATTCAGGTGGTGTTCTGGGCATATCCTCTGACCTGGTCTTTAAGTTCCATCCTGTTTCTGCTCTTCTATCTGAAATCGGACTGGATCCATGGTTTTGAAAAGAAAAAATGATCCCTGTTTTGAAGCATGGGAAAAGGAGTAATACAATCGATGAATGTAATCAATATTGAACATATCAGTAAAATATTTGGAGAGAAAAAGGTATTTGATGATATTTCCTGCGGAATCCATGATGGAGATAAGATCGGGATCATCGGAATAAACGGGACTGGAAAAAGTACTTTACTGAAGATCCTTGCAGGGGAGGAGGAAGCTGATGAAGGCCAGGTGATCACTCAGAACGGGCTTCGGATCACCTATCTTCCTCAGATGCCGGATTTTCCCAAAGAAGCTGTGGTACAGGATTATGTGGCAGATGGAAAATGGCAGAAGGACTGGAGTACAGCAAGCGAAGCCAGAAATATCCTGAACAGACTTGGGATTACAGAACATGAAGAGAAGATTGAACATCTTTCCGGAGGCCAGAAAAAGCGCGTAGCCCTGGCAAGAACTTTGGTGAATCCTTCGGATGTCCTGATCCTGGACGAGCCTACCAACCACCTGGACAATGAGATGGTAACCTGGCTTGAGGATTATCTGAACCGTTTTAAAGGAGTGGTGATCATGGTTACCCATGACCGTTATTTCCTTGACAAAGTTACCAATAAGATTCTGGAGATCAGCCATGGAAAGATCTATTCCTATGATGCCAATTACAGTGGATTTCTGGAATTGAAGGCCCAGAGGGAGGAGATGGACCTTGCCACTGAGAGAAAACGCCAAAGCGTCCTTCGAATGGAACTGGAATGGGCAAAAAGAGGCTGCAGGGCAAGAAGCACCAAGCAGCGTGCACGTCTGGAACGTCTGGAAGCCCTGAAAAACGGGAAAGCTCCTACACAGGAGTTAGATGTGCAGATGGATTCTGTGGAAACCAGAATGGGCAAAAAGACTATCGAACTTCATCATATCAGCAAAAGCTATGGAGAGAAGGTTATACTGGATGACTTTGATTATATAGTTCTTCGCAATCAGAGACTGGGGATCATCGGGCCAAATGGCTGCGGAAAATCTACTCTGATCCGGATCATAGATGGAATGGTACAGCCGGATTCCGGAAATGTGGAGATCGGGGAAACCATCAAAATAGGTTATTTTGCCCAGGAAGTTCCGGACATGGATGGAAAGCAGCGGGTGATCGATTACATACGAGATGTAGCAGAATACATTCCCACAAGAGATGGGAAGATCAGTGCGTCCATGATGCTGGAGCGTTTCCTGTTTGATTCAGCCATGCAGTACACACCAGTTGCCAAACTCTCCGGCGGAGAAAAAAGAAGGCTGTATCTTTTAAAAGTGCTGATGGAAGCGCCAAATGTCCTGCTTCTGGATGAGCCAAGCAATGATCTGGACATTCCTACCCTGACCATTCTGGAGGATTATCTTTCCTCTTTTTCCGGGATTGTGATCGCGGTGTCGCATGACCGCTATTTCCTGGATGATGTGGTAGACCGGATCTTTGCTTTTGAGGGCAATGGAAAACTGGCCCAGTATGAGGGCGGCTATACAGATTATGCCCAGGCAAAAGCCAGGAGTACAGGAGAAAGTGGCTCTGCTGAAACTGTGACCGGGCAGGAGAAGAAGAAATCTACGGGAAAAGACTGGAAACAAGGACAGAAGCGCCAGGAGAAGCTGAAGTTTTCTTATAAGGAAGAACGGGAATTTGCTACCATAGATGAAGAAATTGCAAAGCTGGAAGAGAAGATTGCAGCTCTTGAGAAAGATATGATGGCCAATGCCACAAATTCCGCAAAGCTCCGTGAGATCATGGAAACAAAAGAAGCAGCAGAGCAGCAGCTGGAAGAAAAGATGGACAGATGGGTATACTTAAATGACCTTGCAGAAAAAATAGAGGCACAGCAGAGAAATGGACAGGAATGAGATCCTTCGAAAGCTGCCAAAAACAGATAAGATCATGCAACTGGATCGGGTGAGAGGCCTGACAGAGGAATATGGATACCAGCCGGTGCTGGAGGCGGTGAGACAGGCACAGCAGCAGCTTCGCGGGGAGCTTATGAGTTCTGTTGAAACTGACATAGGTGTTCATGAGTATCCAGGATATATCCGGGAAAAAGCAGAACAGCTGTTAAAAGCCAAAAAACGACAGAAGATGCAGCGCGTGATCAACGGAACCGGTGTGATCCTTCATACGAATCTGGGCAGGGCACCTCTTGGAGAAAAGCTTGTCCGGAAACTGGTTCCGCTTATGAGTGGCTATACCAATCTTGAAATGGATCTTGAAACCGGGAAGCGAGGCAGCAGGTACGATCATTTTTCGGAAAATCTCTGCCAGTTGACAGGAGCCCAGGCTGCTATTGCAGTGAACAACAATGCCGCCGCAGTGATGTTGATGTTAAGCGCTCTGGCAGCTGGAAAAGAGACCATTGTTTCCAGAGGAGAGCTGGTGGAAATCGGAGGAAAGTTCCGGGTCCCGGATGTCTGTGCATTAAGTGGAACCAAACTTGTGGAAACCGGTACTACCAACCGTACCTATCGGATGGATTACGAAAATTCCATTACGGATCAGACCGCAGCATTTTTGAAGGTCCACAAAAGTAATTATGAGATCACAGGATTTACCAGAGAGGTGTCGGTGGAAGAACTGGCTGATTTAGGGGCTGGATATGGGATTCCTGTACTGGCAGATCTGGGAAGTGGCTGCATTACAGATCTTGAAAAATATGGACTTGGTCAGGAACCTCTTGTGCAGCAATATCTGAAAAAAGGTGCAGATGTGGTTACTTTTAGCGGCGACAAGCTTCTGGGTGGCCCACAGGCAGGTATTATTGTGGGAAGAGAAGATCTGATAAGGAAAATTTCCACGCATCCCCTGATGCGGGCTGTACGTATTGATAAATTTACAGCTGCGGCTCTGGAAGCAACCACAGAGATCTATCTTCATGGAAAAACGGAAACAGAGATCCCCATTTATGAGAGGATGGCAAGAAAAAAAGAAGAGCTTCAGAAAATGGCAGAAACGCTGCTGACACATGTGAAATGCCAAAAGCTGACCCTTGAGATCAAAGAAACCAGAACGGTGGCAGGTGGTGGAACTACGCCTGGGAAATCTCAGGAAGGAGTAGCTGTGCGTATCCGATGCTCTCAGGGAACAGCCGGAGCGGAAATCTCGGCGCAGGAATTGAGTGAATGCTTCAGAGACAGCCAGATCCCTGTGCTGGGGTATATAGAAGAAGACTGGTTTTATCTGGAAATGCGTACCATTGGAAAGGATGAAATCCTGCCGCTGGCCAGTGTTATCCAGGCAATAGAAAAATCCCTCGGATGAGGGATTTTTCATTTAATCTAATCTGCATGGACGGCATTTATTTACCCATATGCCATGCCAGGCGGACACTGGCTGGATGATATTCATTGGTCAGCCAGTCGCAGTCATTGGTGATCCAGTCCATAATGCCAAGCTGGCGGCTTTCCCAGGCAACAGTATCTGCGTGTGCTTCCGGGGTTTCTTCAGTCTCCATGGTGGTATCGATTTCGTCATATCCGAAAATGTATCCGCCGGCGCTCCAGATGCTGAAATTACTGTCAGGACCTGGATCAATGCTGTCTCCACGGGCTGCAATAAGGCCATCGTGTCTAGCTTTATATTCTTCTTCAAATCCCGGTTTTAATTTGGTCATGAACATTCTGTGGCGGATCAGTTCTTTGTTTTCGCGGACAACACCAAAATTATGGTACATAAGGCGCATATTTTTACCAGGAGTGGAGATCCAGGTAAAGGTATCCTCGATCTTTGCTGTGAGATCTTTGATCTCCTCTTCTTTTTCCGGATAGGAAACTTCGGTATCGGTCTCATAATAACCAAAGATCAGGGAGGTGCAGTTCCAGATACTGAAATTATGGATCTGGTTCCTGTCAAGGAATGTGGTAAGCTTTGGCCAGATCTCCCCTAATTTCTTCCGATAATCATTCATTTTACCTTTTTTGATTTCCATTGCAAAACTGTGTCGTTCCATAAGAAGTTCTCCTTTGCTGGGTGATATTTGTCAATGAGATCAAAAACTTTGCCATACAGGTGCCAACTATTTTTGACCTGTTTTGACTTCTTTTAACCAGAATATCACAAAATACCACAGAAATCCACACTTATATTGACATACCTATAAGATTTATATACAATAAAGAATACTGTGTACTGTGGTATATAAAGAAATTATTTCTTTGAATACGCTCTGGTTCTGACACAGAAGAAAATGACAGGAGAGGGGATTGAATTTGGAAAAAAGAGAAAACGTTCAGGAGAACAAAATGGGAGTAATGCCGGTGGCAAAGCTTCTTCTCACCATGTCTGTGCCTATGATGATATCCATGCTGGTGCAGGCATTATACAACATTGTAGACAGTATGTTTGTTGCAAAATTAAGTGAAGATGCTCTGACAGCAGTATCTCTTGCTTTCCCGGTGCAGAATTTGATGATCGCAGTGGGAACCGGTACAGGAGTGGGTATCAATGCGCTGGTGTCCCGCGCATTGGGTGAAAAACGAAATGAATATGCCAACAGTGCGGCGAACAATGGTATTTATCTTGCGATTTTCAGTTTTATCGGCTTTGCCATTGTATCTGGATTATTTGCACCTGCATTTTTTCATGTGCAGACAACAGATGCAAAGATTGCAGCTTATGGAGTGGATTATGTAAGGGTGATCGGAATCATGTCCTTTGGCCTGTTCATCCAGCTGGTAGGGGAAAAACTCCTTCAGTCCACCGGAATGACAATTTATTCTATGGCCACACAGCTTCTTGGGGCAGTGATCAATATTATTCTGGACCCGATTATGATCTTCGGCCTTTTGGGATTTCCAAGACTGGAGGTCACAGGAGCTGCTCTTGCCACTGTCACCGGACAGATCATTGCAGCAATTGTGGGAATGATCGTTAATGTGAAGGTAAATAAGGAACTTCATATTTCTCTGAAAAAATACAGAATTTCCGGTGATGTGATCCGGGAAATTTACAGTGTGGGATTTCCATCCATCATAATGGCATCAGTTGGTTCTATCATGACCTTTGGTATGAATAAGATTTTGATGGGCTTTACCTCCACAGCCACTGCAGTATTTGGCGTGTACTTCAAGCTGCAGAGCTTTGTTTTCATGCCGGTGTTTGGTCTGAATAATGGAATGGTGCCGATCGTAGCATATAATTATGGTGCCAGAAAACCAGACCGTATCACAAAGGCAATCCGGCTTAGCATCGCATATGGCGTATGCATCATGCTTGCTGGATTTGCAGTATTCCAGCTGTTTCCAGGAAGTCTGCTGGATATCTTCAGCGCTTCAGCTTCTATGAAGGAGATTGGGATTCCGGCACTTCGGATCATCAGCCTGAGCTTTTTGATCGCAGGATTCAGTGTGGTGGCATCTTCTGTATTCCAGGCACTGGGACATGGCTTTTTAAGTCTGGCAGTATCTGTGCTGCGACAACTGTTTGTACTGCTTCCGGCTGCCTTTATTCTGGCAAAGGTTGGCGGACTTCGTGTGTGCTGGTGGGCATTTCCTATTGCAGAGGTATTTTCCGGTATCATCTGCTTTGTATTTATCCGCTATGCCTACAAAAAAGAAATCCATCCTCTTTACGAAAAGAGATAAGAAAAACTCTGGCCCCCTGAAAGGGAAG
>CAKRRX010000056.1 GCA_934394595.1 uncultured Blautia sp.
GGTGTGTCTCCAGTGTTTCTGTTTTCGAAAACTCTTTTTTTTCCATATTTATTTCTCCTTTCCAGGAGACCTGAATATGTACGTTTCAGAAATCTCCTGCTCTTAGATTGGTTTGAAATTAAAAGCATAGATTTCTGAATAGTGATTAGAATTTATAGATAGTGCAAAACACCTTGAAATGAAAGAAAATATGCTTTGAGTATATTTTAGCACAGCTTATTGAATCGGAAAAGTCCCAAAATCAAATAATGCTGAAAAAATAGTTGTCAAATGCTATGGAGATAGATATAGTAAAAATAGTTCTTATATAGGAGTACAGAGATGATTTACGAATTAAAAGATACAAGTAAAGCTGCCGTGCTTTTTGCCGGCTGGCAGGACAGTGTGGTCTGGTCCGCTATGCAGGGGGTAATGGGCAAAATATATGTGGACTCGTTGGAAAAGCCGGAAAGCGGTGCTGTTATGTTGGGAGATTTCAGCTTTTTAAGTGGAAAGCCCAGTAAGGAAATTGTTCTTTGGAAGCCCCAGGAGTGCGATTTCCAGGAATTGATCCTGGTGCCGCAAAATGAGGACTGGGCACAGTTGATTGAGGATTGTTATGGAAAAAGAGCGCAGAAAACAGTTCGCTATGCAATAAAAAAAGAGCCGGGGATTTTTGATCTGGAGAAGCTTCAAAAGGTGGCAGCAGGTCTGCCCCAGGATTACGAAATGCGGTTGATTGACAGAGAACTTTATGAAATTTGCCGCAGTACCAAGTGGAGTAAAGATCTGACTGCAAATTATGAGAATTATGGTCAGTACGAGAAGTTTGGCCTGGGTGTGGCAATCCTGAAAGATGGAGAGGTAGTCGCAGGAATTTCTTCTTATTCCGGTTATCATGGAGGAATTGAGATTGAAGTTGTGACCAGGGAAGATTACAGAAGAAAAGGTCTTGCTTATATTGGTGCTGCACAGCTTCTTCTGGAATGTGACAGGCGTGGACTTTATGCTAATTGGGATGCTGCAAATAAAATGTCAGTAGGTCTTGCAGAAAAGCTGGGATATCATTTCAGCCATGAGTACTTTGTGTATAAAATTAAGCAGTAAGTTGCGACTAATATTGGATTGTGTTAGAATGATAAGGCAAATGCCAGCGGTAAAGGTCGGAGCGTATTACAAGGAGGTATTTATGACAGGTTTTGAAAAGCTGGAAAACAGTTTGATTGATGTAATAAAAGAAGAACAGGCGAAGCTTGGTTTCAAAGAAGAGAAGATTCATTTATACTATCCGCTGTCTTCCCTGAACCATTTCTTCTCTGTTCAGGACAGCGCAGAAGAAATGTCAGCACGTCTGCAGAATATGCCCACAGAGCTGACTTCAAAGCTTGGCGAAGTAACAGTAACCCATAAAGGTGACCGGTTCTGCTTCTACATTCCAGAACCTGGAAGTGTCTATGTCCATGAGAATATGAAAGAAAATGAATTTATCAAGGTTCTCATCGAATTGGTTCAGCAGCACGACTGCACAAAAGAGAAGCTTCTGGATCTGTTTGCTTCCTACTGGGAAAAAACAGAGTGTCAGGAAATGGACAACGGGGAGTTTGATTTCTATATCCGTTTTGTAGATAAGGCAGATGATACGTATTATTACTGCTTTAAGGATGAAGGCTTCCATTTTATTTATCATAGATTTCTGCCGGAGGATTATGCGGACTTCGGCTTTTAAATTCTGTTTCTGGAGCTGGAATATTGCGCAAGACAGGCGCATATAATTTTTAGAGAACGCAACAGACAGAGGGAAAGCCTTTATGATGAATTATCTCTGGGGTGGTATGATTCTCCTCGGCCTTATCTATGGGGCATTTGCCGGAACTCTGGATGCAGTGACGGAATCCGTCATAAATTCTGCCAGAGAGGCAGTAAGCCTTGTGATTTCCATTGCTGGCATCACAGCCTTCTGGACTGGCATTATGAAAATTGCAGAGCAGGCAGGTCTGGTAGAAAAGCTTGCAAAAAGAACCAGACCGCTGCTTAGTTTTTTATTTCCTGAATTAAAAAATCAGGAGAAAGCAAATTACTACATATCTTTGAATTTTCTGTCTAATTTTCTGGGCCTGAGCCACGCCAGCACCAGTTCAGGGCTGCTGGCATTTCAGGAACTGGACCGGCTGAATGGACACAGCACCATTGCCAGCAGATCCATGTGTACCTTTCTGATCATCAACGTATCTTCTCTTCAGCTTTTACCCATTAATATAATTGCATACCGCGCCCAGTATGGCAGTCCTGCCCCGGCAGCCATTGTAGGCCCTGCTATTTTTGCTACCGGGATGAGTACGCTGGCTGCGGTGGTGTTTTGTAAAATTATGAATGGGAATAGGAGGCCACAATGAAACTCATAACCTACCTGTCAAACCTCATAATCCCAATCCTTCTGTTTTACATAATTGCTTCTGGCCTTTTCGCTAAGCGAGACATTTACCAGGATTTTCTCGATGGCGCCCGGGACGGTCTGAAAACAGTCGTCTCGATTTGTCCCACCCTGATCGGCCTGATGACAGCAGTAGGAGTTCTCCGCGCTTCAGGTTTTCTTACTTTTCTAAGTAATCTTTTGGGAAAAATTACCAGCCATTTGGGCTTTCCAGGAGATCTTCTTCCATTAACTCTGATACGTCTTTTTTCCTCCAGTGCTGCAACCAGTCTTCTTCTGGACATTTTCAAGGAACACGGAACGGAATCTCCCACAGGCCTTATGGCGGCCATCATTCTCAGCTCTACAGAAAGTGTTTTTTACTGTATGAGTGTCTATTTTGGCATAACAAAAGTAAAGAAGACCAGATATACACTGCCTGGTGCGCTGATTGCCACAATTGCGGGGGTGGCAGCAGCAATTCTGATTGTGGTTTTCTAGTACATCGAATATTAAGTAACCGCCATATTGACTTGTCTGATTTTTCATATGCCACGTTGTCGTCAGTCGCCGTAGCCACCGCTACGCCTCCTTCCTCCGCCTTGCATATGAGAAAATCATCCTGCGTCAATATAGCAGATACTTAATTTTCGATGTACTAGAGAATGTTGCTGTGATGGTCGGGAACCGCAAATAAAGTCTTGACGAAATATGTCGAGAGCATTTTCTTGTATCCGATATATTACCATGGTATTATATGTATAATATAAGAAAATATACGGGCGTGAATTTAAGAAAAATTCAAGAAAGGAAAAGTCAATGGATCATTTTATAACAGGGATAAAAATTAGAAAAGTGCGTCATTTGTCAAACATCGAAATAAAATTGAATTCGGAAAATAGACAGAATTTAATCCTTACAGGAAAAAATGGTGCAGGAAAGACCTCTCTATTATTGTCACTACAAGAACACTTTAAAAGAAATGATATAGATAATGGAACTGCTGAACGTATGATTGGATATTGGCTGCAATTGAAAAAGATTGCGAAAAAGAATAATGTGGAGCCTCCAGAATGGGAAGCGCTGAATAAGTTGACAGAACATTACAATCGAAGTTCGGATATCATAATCAGTGTAAATCAATGGCAGGAATTAAGAAAACTTTATAAACAGGGAGATTTTATTGTGGCTTATTTTCCTGCGGATCGTAAATTTAATGTTCTTCCGACGAAAGGGGTAGAGGAGATTAAATTTGATGAATTTTATGCAAGCGACGATGGCCCTGGAAAATTGCTTCAAAAATATATGATTCATCTTAAAACACAGCAGGCATATGCCAGAAATGAGGGAGATACTGTTGTGGTGGAAAAAATCCAGACATGGTTTGATCGATTTACAAATGCTTTTAAAATTTTGTTGGATGATCCAGAATTGACGTTAGAATATGATTATAAAGAATATGATTTTAAAATCTGCGAAAAGGGAAGAAATCCATTTGGATTTAATCAATTATCAGATGGCTATTCTTCCGTAATACATATTGTTTCTGATCTTATTTTACGAATGGATCGCAACTGGTTTTTTAATGGTGAAATCTGTGAGTATAACGAAGAAGGAATTGTTCTAATAGATGAATTGGAGACGCATCTGCATATTGAATTGCAGAAAAAAATAATGCCGTTTTTAACAGAATTTTTCCCCAGAATCCAATTCATTGTTACAACACATTCCCCATATATTCTTAATTCTATTTCGAATGCAAAAGTATATGATCTGGAACGTTGCATAGAAATGGAGAATCTTTCTGCCTATTCTTCCGATAGTCTGGCAGAAGGCTACTTTGGAGCAGACGAATACTCAGATGAGTTGAAAAGAAAATTGGAGCGTTATCAGGTACTAAAAGGGAAAGCGAACCCCACAGATGATGAAAGGGCAGAGTGCGCAGAACTGCGGATCGAACTGAAAAATATTCCCAAGACACTGTCACCAGAAGCCTGGGAGAGATTTGAAGAGATTGAAGGTGGAAAACCATGGTAAAATTTGAGAGAAACCAGACAGAAAAATCTCGAAAAGCAATTGAATCTTTGGAAGAGCAAAAGACAAAAGGAAAAAGTGGGACATGTAATACTCCGGAAGTGAACTCAGCGCTGCAGGAAATGTTTTTTGGAAAATGCTATATCTGTGAGCGAAAAGGTTTAGAAGCAATGGAAATTGAACATATAGTTCCTTATAGAGACAATCTGGATTTGAAATATGATTGGAACAATCTTTTTCTTGCATGCAGGCATTGTAATAACACAAAAGGAGCAAAATATGATCCGATTCTGGATTGCACGGAGGATGAGGTAGATAAAAAAATTGCTTTTCGAAAGACGGGTTATTTTGGAAAGGATGAAAAATTTGTATTTGACATTTTGGAGCAAACAGAGAAAACAATAAATACGCAGAAACTTTTGGAGAATGTTTTTTATGGATCAACGCCTCAAAAAGAAATGGAATCCAAAGTATTGAGAAAAGATTTAAGAAAAGAATTATCAAAGTTCAAAAATCAGGTTAGAGAATACAAAGAAGCTGAAGAATGGGAAAAAGATGATTTGAGGTGCCTGATGAAAAGGGAATTATCCGCAAAGTCAGAATTTGCAGCATTTAAGCGCTGGCTTATCCGAGACAATAGGGAGACTTATCCAGAGTTAAATGCATATATAGAATAATTGAAATAGACACTGTAGCCCATGGGAGCGCTTACAGTGTCTTTTCACATGAACATAAAAAAACCCCCATAAACCCAAACTCTCCCCCGCTTTTCCAAATCTGCCATATGGGTTAAGATAATATCAACAAAGGAAAGCAAAAACAAATAAATGAGGAGGGAATGGAATGAATGAAGTCATTGTCTCCATGAACAATATCAGCAAAAGTTTCCCAGGTGTAAAGGCCCTGGATCATGTAAAATTTGAGCTGCGTTCTGGAGAAGTCATGGCGCTGCTTGGGGAAAACGGAGCCGGAAAATCAACCCTGATGAAAATCCTCAGCGGTGTTTATACAAGAGATGAAGGAACCATGGAAATCTTCGGAAAGTCCTACGACGACCTGACTCCGAAACAGGCCCAGGAAGCCGGAGTAGCCATCATCCATCAGGAACTGAACATGTGCAAGCATTTAACTGTAACGGAGAATATGTTCCTTGGAAGAGAGGTAAAAGGCGGTCTTTCCCTGAACAACAATAAGATGCGAAAGGAAGCCAAGAAAGTTCTGGATGATCTTCGAATTGATATCAGTCCGGATCAGATCGTAGGAGATCTGCCGGTATCCAAACAGCAGATGGTAGAAATTGCAAAAGCACTTTCCATCAATGCTAGAATCCTGATCATGGACGAGCCTACTTCATCTCTTACAGCAAAGGAAATAGACGATCTTTTCCGAATCATCCGCAAGCTGAGGGATGAAGGAAGAGGAATCGTCTACATTTCCCACAGACTGGAAGAATTGTCCCATATCGTGGACAGAGTCACCATCATGCGAGACGGACAGTATATAACAGACGGCAATTTCAAAGACATGGACATGGACTACATCATCAAAAACATGGTAGGCCGTGAGATCAAAGAGAAATTCCCAAGAGTGGAAAGCAAAAAAGGCAAGAAGATTTTTGAAGTAAAGAATCTCAATGCCGGGAGAATGGTACGTGATATCAACTTCTCCTTATATGAAGGTGAGATCGTAGGATTTGCCGGACTGATGGGAGCTGGAAGAACCGAGACCACAAGAGCAATCTTTGGCGTTGATCCAAAAGACAGTGGAGAATTTTATGTAGATGGCAAAAAGATTGAGGTCAACTGCCCAATGGATGCGATCCGAAACGGTGTTGTGCTTGCTCCGGAGGATCGAAAAAAAGATGGCCTTTGTACCAAGCTGAGTATTCGCCAGAATCTGGCTCTGCCAAATCTTGACCTTGTATGTAACAAAATGGGTGTGATAAACTCAGGCAAGGAAGATGCCCTTTGTGAAAAGGCTGTGAAGGATCTGCGGATCAAGACACCGAATGTGGAAATTGATTCCGGTAATCTTTCCGGTGGAAACCAGCAGAAGGTAGTAGTTGGAAAATGGCTTGCAAGAGACTCCAGAGTGGTTATTTTTGATGAACCCACAAGAGGAATCGATGTTGGAGCTAAGGTCGAAATTTATAATCTGATGAACGAGCTGAAAAAACAGGGAATTGCAGTTATGTTTGTATCCTCTGAAATGCCGGAGGTCATGGGAATTGCAGACCGTATCATCGTAATGTGCGACGGACGTATCACCGGTGAGGTTTCAGCAAAAGAGGCCAGCCAGGATGAAATCCTGACAATGGCAACATCCTTTGAAAATAAGGGAATCAAAGGCAACTGAGGGAGGAAAGAAAAATGAATAGTAAACAGCAAAGCCCCTTAAAGAAATTACTGGGGATCAGGGGAATGGGAGCAGCGCTTACCGCATTCGTGGGATTGATCATCATCTATGTGGCATTTGGTATCATTAATCCGGCAGTATTTTCCGGACAGAACGTACTGAACCTGCTTCGTTCCATGTCAAAATATCTGCTGATCGGTATTGCCCAGAGTTATGTACTGATCACTGGAAACATTGATCTGTCAATCGGTTCCATGGTTGGAATGAGTGCCATGATCGCAGCTACATTGATGACCACAGGAATGAATCCGATTCTTGCAATTTTGATCGCACTGCTTGCCTGCCTGGTAGTAGGTGTGGTAAACGGATATCTGGTTGGAAAATTTAAACTTCCGCCATTTATTGCAACCTTGGGAACCATGTTTGTGGCACGAGGAATTGCTTACATGGTAAATGGAAACCGAAACACAGATGCTATTGCAACAGGGGTTGGTAAAGAAACCGCAGATGCATTCCAGAATTGTTTTTATTACGGTAAAACACTTGGCATTTACAACACATTCTGGATCGCACTTATCATTTTTGTTATATTTTTCTTTGTCTTATCCAAAACACGTACCGGCCGTCATATTTACGCAATCGGCTCTAATGTGGATGCAGCAAAGCTCTCCGGTGTAAATGTAGTTTCCACCACAGTAAAGACTTATCTGGTAAGCTCCGTGTGCTCCTGTGTAGTAGGCCTTATCCTTTGCGCACAGGCTGGTATGGGAAACATGGAAGCCGGAAATATGTACGAAATGTACGGCGTAGCAGCTGGTGTAATCGGAGGTGTTTCCCCACTTGGAGGAACTGGAATCCTTCTTGGAACCTTTGCCGGTGCAGCTGTATGGCAGACACTGGAAAATGGTCTGAACATGATCGGCGCACAGGTTGGTATCCAGCGAGTTGTGATCGGTGTGATCGTAGTCGCCGCTGTATTACTGGATGTAGTAGTCAGAAACGGACAGTTTGGTAAACGTAGAAAAAAATAATCGCGAAACTAAACCGCAAATGGAGAAGGCGGGTAGTTATAAAAATTTAATTTTATCAGGAGGATTTTTACAATGAAAAGAAAACTTTTAGCTATGGTATGCGCAGTATCTATGATCGCTTCTATGGGAGCAGCAACTGTTTATGCAGAAGACGAAGTAAAGGCTACTGGCAATGAGAAGATCGCTCTGATCACAATGGACTCCATCGACCAGCACTGGATCACCTTAAACGAGGGCGCACAGGCAGAGGCCGAAGAGCTCGGTGTAACTGTTGACTTCATGTCCCCAAATACAAAAGACGATGCACAGCAGATTGAGTGTGTGAACAATGCAGTAGCAGGCGGCTATGATGCAATCATGGTTGCAGCAAACGGACCGGATGCAATTTCTTCTGCACTTCAGGAAGCAAAAGATCAGGGTGTTAAGATCGTGTATGTTGACTCCCCTGCAAATGTAGAGGCAGAGGCTACTTTTTCCACAGATAACAAAGCTGCCGGAAAAACAGCTGGTGAAGAGATGAAGAAAGCTCTTGAGGATGCTGGTGTTACATCTGGAAAGATCGGCGTCATCAACGTAAACGCAGCTACAGACTCCTGTGTAAAACGTGAGGAAGGTTTCCGCGAAGCATTTGACGGATCTGACTTTGAGATCATGGAAACCCAGTACGGCGAAGGTGATGCAGCGAAATCCCAGAGTATTGCAGAGAACTACATTACACAGGGAGTTGTTGGTATCTTCGGATGCAACGAAGGATCTACAACTGGTGCCGGAAATGCCATCAAAGCAGCTGGAAATTCTGATATCATCGGTGTTGGTTTTGATAAATCTGACGCAATCCTGAACCTGATCGACGATGGATATCTTCTTTGCACAATGGCTCAGAACCCGGACGTTATGGGATCTGAAGGCGTAAAAGCAGCTGTAAAAGCTATCAATGGTGAGGAGCTTGGCGGAGAAGTTACCGATACTGGTGTATCTGTAATCACAAAGGATTCTGACAAATAATAAGAAGATTGTTTCCGGACTGTAAATCCTGCAGCGAGGGAAAAAACAATATTTTATCAACAAGAAACCGTCGGTTTTTCCGGCGGTTTTCTTGCTTAACCAGGAAAAATAGATTATCATAAGAGGTAAAAGTTGAGACATTTTTTTCGGTGAAATTATGTAATGGGGACGGAGAGTATGGAGATTTTGAAGGTAGTAATTGCAGATGATGAGGTGCGGATCTGTCAGCTGATCCAGGCACTGATAGACTGGGATTCATTGGGGATGAAAGTGGTGGGAGTGGCCCACAATGGCGAAGAGGCCTGTGAAATGGTACAGCAGACACAGCCGGATATTCTGATCACAGATATCCGTATGCCAGGATGCAGTGGCCTGGAACTGATAAAAAAGGTAAAGGAGCTGGATTCCAATTTAGAGGTAATCATCATCAGTGGACATGCACATTTTGAGTACGCCCAGCAGGCCATCAGTTATGGTGTGGGCTATTATCTTCTGAAGCCGGTGAATAAAGGGGAACTGACTGCTACTTTACAGAAATTGCAGAAAAAGATCGGAGAGCGTAAAGCAGCAGAATTGGATCATGAGGCTCTGGTAAATAAGGCAAAAAGAGATGATGATCATCTGAGGGCAAATCTCATTGACAGGCTTTTGGATCAGCCAGAGATGCCGGTTTCACAGGAGACATTGAGGAGCATTTACCACCTTAAGATAAGACCGGGGACTTATCAGGCATTCTGTGTGAAGGTGGATTATGGCAGAAACATCACTGACACCAGGAAAAACAGCGAAACAGCAGACAGAATGAACGAGAAAATGGCAGGAAGTTCGCCACGTGAGATCAGCTCCAGTTCCAGTGAAGTGCTCATGGAGAAAGTTCATGAAGTATTGGAACGAAATTTGAAAACTGACAGCCGTGAACTGGTTCTGCTTGTTCGTGAGGATTATTGCTACGGTATTCTCAACTACCCGGACTGTGAGAAAGAATCCATCCGGCGCAGTATGAAAAGCAGTCTTACTCAGATGGAAATCCAGAGAAATATGTTTCAGCATGTAAGCTTTTCCATGGCAGTGGGTACCGGTTATAAAGAGGCCGGATATCTGGCTGATTCTATGCAGGAGGCACGAAAACTCATTCAGGAAAGGCTGGTAAAGGGAGAGGGACGTGTCCTTGACCGTCTGGGAGGACCGTCTGAACTTCAGGAAAGTGAATTGCTGAAAAAGTATCTTCGTGATATCACCCATGCAGTGGAAATTTCCAGCACACAAAATGCAGCAGAAGCATTGGAAACCCTGCAGGATGCGGTGAACAGGGCAAAAGAAATCCGTGGCTGTGAAATCTTTGAACTGGTATATGCAGCTGCTGATATTTTTGCAGCAAGTATCCAGATTCCGGAACGAACTGCTACTGTGGAGGAATTTCGCAGACAGTGTGACAAATGTGGAAAAATCGAAGAAGTTTTTGCCTGCTTTGGGGATTTCCAGCAGAAATATCTTCAGGAACAGGCTGACCGGTATGAAAACGATACCATCCGGCCAGTCCGCAAGGCAAAAGAATATATCCAGAATCATTACAGTGATCCCCTGACATTGGAAGAAGTCAGTGAAATGGTTGGATTAAGCACGGCCTATTTCAGTGCTTTGTTTAAGAAAACAGAAGGAGAGGGATTTGCGAA
Source organism: uncultured Blautia sp. (assembly GCA_934394595.1). GTDB lineage: Bacteria > Bacillota > Clostridia > Lachnospirales > Lachnospiraceae > Blautia_A. The sequence continues at coordinate 10,488 of CAKRRX010000056.1, forward strand.
ATACCTGATCAACGTAAGAATAGAGCAGGCAAAACTGCTTCTTCGGGAATCAAATCTTCCTGTGACCGAAATCTGCCGGAAGGTGGGGTATAACGATCCCAAGCATTTTACCCATACCTTTGAAAAAACGGCAGGGGTGAAACCGTCTACCTACAGAAAATTGTATGGATGAGTATTAAAATCACAGAGAGGAATCTCAGCCTATGAAATTCAAAGAAAAACTGAAATACATATCCAATCGGGCCTTTGCTATGGGAACAATCACCTCAGGTATTTTAATCATTCTGTCAGCAATACTGCTGTTACTGGCATATAAAGACAGGACACCTTGGTGGGTAGCTGTAATGATAACAATATTCGCAATTTTCTATCCCATAGTTTGCTGGTTCTGGATTCGCAATCCTTATATGCGGTGTGAAAAAATGCTGAACCGTTTCCTGGAAGGATATATTTTTTCTGAGAAAGATGACATGGAGTTGTTGAACCTGACGCCTGCGCTCCAGCAGCAGATGGAACTGGTGGACCGTATTGTACGTTCTCCACAGTATATGGATCTGAACAAAAGACAGGCGCAGTACCTGGCCTTGCAAAATCAGATCAATCCCCATTTCCTTTACAATACATTGGAGAGTATCCGTGGGGAGGCGATCATTGCAGGACTGGATGGAGTGGCAGATATGACAGAGGCTCTGGCAAGGTTTTTTCGATATACTATTACCAAGGTAGAAAATCTGGTTTCTGTAGAGGAAGAACTGGACAACTGCGAGACTTACTTTGGAATCCAGAAATATCGTTTCGGGGACCGCTTGCAGCTTCACATTGATTATGATGTTGCAGAATATGAGAAAATCATGAATTGCAGAATTCCCAAGCTGACCTTGCAGCCGATCTTGGAAAACAGCATTATCCATGGAGTGGAATTGAAGGTTGGAGGAGGAAACCTTTATATCCGGTTTCAATGTACCAGAGATCGCCTGATCATTCGCATTTCTGATGACGGTGTGGGAATGGATGAGAGAACTCTTGCAAAACTGAATCAGAAGTTAGGAAAATCTACAAAGGCTTTTCATGATAATGAGGAAAAACAGGGCGGAATCGCACTGGTAAATGTTAATAACAGAATTCACCTGATCTTTGGGGATGAATATGGCATGCATGTCTATTCTGTGCCAGGTGAAGGCACGGATGTGGAAATCACTATTCCGGTGCTTACTGATGACAGACAGGTGAAAAACAGGAGTGTACTGGCATGAGAAATGAAGTTCTCAGAATGGAGCGTGTAACTTACAAAGAGGATGAGGTTGTGAAACTGGAGGATTTTAACCTTCAGATCTTTCAGGGGGAAATTATGGGCTTCCTTCCGGTAAACAGCCATGGAAAAACAGCTCTTCTGAAGCTTCTGGAACGAAACTTGCCTCTCTATGACGGCTACATCTATTATGGCGGGGAGAAAGTAAATACCTGGAAAGAGCATTACAAGCCTGCAAACAGGATCAGTATTATTCAGGAAAAAAGCTCCCTGGTAGGGAATCTGAATATTGCGGATAATATTTTTGTGCTGCGACCGGGCTTTCACCAGTGGGTGATCCGGACCAAAATCCTGAATCAGCAGGTGCAGCCATTTTTTGATGATATTGGAGTGGATATTCCGCTGGACAAAGATGTGGAAAGGCTCTCTGCCTTTGAGAGGATCATTGTGGAACTGCTCCGTGCGGTGATCATGGGATATCATCTGATCGTACTGGATGAGGTAGGAGCTCTTATCAGTGATGATGAATTGAAAAAACTTCATGGTATCATCCGCCATTATGTGAAAAAAGGTTTTTCTTTTCTCTATATCTGTTCTCATCTGGAAGAGATTTCCAGTATCTGTGACAGGTGTGCGCTGTTTACCAATGGAAGAGTCCAAAAAGTGCTGGAGAAAAATGAACTGTTTCACGATCCACCTGTGACCTATATGTCTGAATATAATGACATGGTACGTTATCACACAGAAAAAAGGGAAGGGCAACAGACTGCTCCGGTTGTTTTTCAGTGGAGAGGTTATGGAGATGAATTTGCCGGTAAATTTTCTATTGACGTTCATAAAGGGGAATGCATGGCTATACAGATTATGAACGCCGATGGGATGGAAGAAATCAGGGGAATTTTATCCGGAGATTTTTTTCCGGAAAACGGCGACATTCTGTTAAAAGGAAAACGAACTAAAATTCCGGGAAACAGTAAAATTGCAGTGATCCAGGAGCGTACTACAAAAACTATGATTTTTCCGGAATTGGATTATATGAATAATCTTTGTATCTGTCTGGCTGAGAAGGTGCCATCTATCTGGCATAACAGGCATTTGCGGAACAGTATCCGAAATGAGTACAGTTCTATATTGGGGCCGGAAGTTTTTGATATGTCTGTGGATGAGTTAAGCGAAAAGCAGAAATATCAGCTGGTGTATACCCGGATATTTTTGCAGAAGCCGGATATTCTTTTTTGCATTCAGCCGTTTCGTGGAGCGGATCTGGAACACAGAATGTTTATTTGGAGTATGTTGGAGAAATTTCTGGATAAGGGGATTGCAGTAGTGATTTTGTCCCTGAATCTGTCGGATTCCCTTGCAATGGCAGATCGACTGCTGATTCTGGGTGAGAATGGAGAAAAAAAGGAAATTTGCAGAGAACATTTTTCCGAGATTACTTCACCGGTGCCCTGGCTGCATATGTATTCATCTGTACGAAAATAAAGAATATAAAAAGAGGGCCTTGGATTTTATAAATCCTTGGCCCATCTTCATTATCAGTCAATCTTTAAAATCAGTTCCAGAACTCTTCTTGCGCAATGCTCCAGCTCCGGACGTCCAAGCTGTCCCATTTCCATTGCTTTTTTTACACGATCCGGGAAACCGGTACCCATTTTGATATCATTTCCAGCCTTGATCTCTTTGTAATGCTCTGCTCTGGTCCACCAGTCTGTGGTGACCATGCCCTTGAAGCCCCACTCGCCCCGGAGGATGTCTTCCAGAAGCTCATGATTCTCAGAAGCTCGATGTCCGTTGATGGCGTTGTAGGAGGACATGATTGTCCATGGCTGAGCCTCTTTTACAATGATCTCAAAAACTCTCAGGTAGATTTCACGGAGGGCTCTTTCAGAAACACGGGAATCGCTGTGCTTTCTATTCGTTTCTTTGTTGTTTGCTGCAAAATGCTTCACAGAAGCTGCGATATGCTGGGACTGGATACCTTTTACCATGGCAGCCCCCATTTTACCGGCGATCAGCGGATCCTCGGAATAGTACTCAAAGTTTCTTCCGCAGAGAGGATTCCGGTGGATGTTTACGGCAGGAGTAAGCCATACAGCAAGGTTGTTCTCTTTTACTTCCTCTGCGCCGGCCTGGCCGATCTGCTGGATAAGAGCCGGGTTCCAGGTGCAGGCAAGAAGTGTGGCACATGGCCATGCTGTAGTGCAGACACCGCATTCACTGCCGATACGAAGACCTGCAGGGCCGTCTGCTGTCATGATGGAAGGTACGCCGTAATCCGGCAGATTTCCAAAACCAAAGGTGTTTGCCACTCCTGTATTTGGCTGGCCTCCAAGGAGGTGGAGCAGATCATCGTCACTTAACTGTGCCATAAATTCATCCAGAGAAAGCTTTCCCTGGGCAACGTCAATGAACTGTTTTTTGCCATAGTTGTCAAAAAGAGCGCCGCGGCTGCAGCTCCGTACTGCCGGAGTAAGGCCTTCCTCTGTGCCAGGCTTCATTTTTTCAAATACACACTCATTGATATCCGGACATTCAGACTGTGGAAGAGCTTCAAAGCTGCCATCGGAAAGCATACGCTCTTTCAGGCTGTTTGGAACCAGATGAGCTGAAAGCTGTCTGGTAATCACGTTTTCGGAAAGCTCCATCTGATCGATTTCTTCGATATCCCGTACAGAGGTACCGGCGTAGATTTTATAAATTCCTTTTTCCAGGACATAAGCGGATTTTGCAATCTTTCCGAGGTCATCGTAGGATGCCATATCTTCCTTCTTGAAGGAGAGACGGACAAGCTGGGTCTCACCTGGGAGGAGAAGTCTTGTTTTGGCAAAAGCAGCCAGCTGACGGGCAGGTTTTTTGAGAATGCCCTGAGGAGCCTCAAAATAGAGCTGTACCACTTCTTTACCGGCTGCGTCACCTGTATTGGTGACCTGAACTGTGGTGCAGATTTCGTCTTCTGTCTGCTCCACAACAGGAATATCCAGATAGAAGGTGGTGTAGGAAAGGCCGTAACCAAACGGATAAACCACTTTCTCTTTTGCTCCTGGGATAGTCTCAAAATAGCGGTAGCCCACATAAATATCCTCTGTATAGTTTACATAATCAAAGGATTCGTGGAAGTTTGCTGTGGAAGGATAATCCTCGGTTCTTGCTGCAAAAGTATCAACCAGCTTACCGGAAGGATTGCCATTGCCAGTGAGAAGCTCTGCCATGGCAAGTCCGCCTTCCATACCGCCCTGCCATGCAAGAAGAGCAGAAGAAATCTGGTCATCGTCTTTTATCCAGGAAAGGTCGATGATGCCGCCGATGTTCAGAACCACAACAATCTTGTCAAAGCGGTCTTTTACCATGGAAAGCATGGCTTTTTCACGGGAAGTAAGGTAGAAATCCCCATCTGGGAAAACCTCTTTGGAAATTTTTGGCATGGAGGTTTCATTGTCCCACGGGTTAAATTCGTTGTTGCATTCGATGCTGGAACGATCCCAGCCTTCTCCTGAGAAACGGCTGATCACAACTACTGCGATATCTGCGTATGCTTTTGCTCCATCAGCAAGCTCGGCAGGCAGCTCAGGCTCTACGGTCATTCCAGGTGCTGCGCCGGCTTCATACTGATGCCGGATATCTGTGCGGTAAAATGCGGATAAGGGCTCATAGATCTGAACCGCTGTCTCCTGAGCCTTCAGGCCTTCATAAAGATTGCGGACATAAGCGGTATAAACGTCACCGCTTCCGCCGCCGCCTTTTACATAGTCAAAGCTGCCCTTTCCGAAAAGGGCAATCTTGGAACCGGCTGCCAGAGGCAGAAGTCCGTTTTCATTTTTTAAAAGTACCATACCTTCCTTGGCTGCTTCTTTGGAGAGCTGGATATGCTCTTTGCTTGCAGTTACACGGCCACTTTCTTTTAAGGGAAGGTTTGGCTGGAATTTTACTCTTGTCCACTTGTCCATTTGGTGATAGATCCTCCTTGAAATTTATT
>CAKRRX010000057.1 GCA_934394595.1 uncultured Blautia sp.
AAGGAGAATAAAAATGTTAGAAAAAATCAAAGAAATCGCAGCAGATTCATTAGGAGCAGACGTAAATGGACTTACAGCACAAACCTCATTTAAAGAGGATCTGGGAGCAGATTCCCTGGATCTTTTTGAGATGGTAATGGCGCTGGAAGAAGAGTTTGAGGTGGAAATTCCTACGGAAGATCTGGAAAACATCAAAACCATCGGCGATGTAGAAAGCTATTTACAGAATCGCCTGTAAATAAAAAAAGAAAATTTTCAAGCAAAAAAAGTCCTCAGAATGGAGCGTATTATGAAAACAGAAGTTACAGAATTACTGGGAATCACATATCCCATTATACAGGGCGGGATGGCCTGGGTGGCAGAATATCATCTGGCAGCAGCCGTTTCAGAAGCCGGCGGTCTGGGGCTGATCGGAGCTGCAAGCGCACCGGCAGAATGGGTGCGCCAGCAGGTTAGGGAAGTGAAAAAACGGACAGATAAACCGTTTGGCGTAAACATTATGCTTATGAGTCCCTATGCAGATGAAGTGGCACAGGTGATCGTAGAAGAAAAGGTTCCGGTGGTGACAACTGGTGCAGGAAATCCGGAAAAATACATGAAGATGTGGAAAGAGGCTGGGGTTAAGATTATTCCGGTAATCGCATCTGTAGCCCAGGCAAAACGAATGGAACGATGTGGTGCAGACGCTGTTGTGGCAGAAGGCTGTGAGTCCGGAGGCCATATTGGAGAGACTACTACCATGGTTCTGGTTCCCCAGGTGGCAGATGTCCTGACCATTCCGGTGATCGCTGCCGGAGGAATTGCAGATGGAAGAGGTATTGCAGCTGCCTTTATGCTTGGAGCAAAGGGAGTACAGATGGGTACCCATTTTGTAGCTACCACTGAGTGCTGGGCACACCAGAATTATAAGGATATGATTCTGAAAGCGAAGGATATTGATACAAAAGTAACCGGCCGTTCTACGGGACATCCGGTACGGGCTCTTCGCAATCAGATGACAAAGGAATATCTGAAGAAAGAGGCAGAAGGAGCGACCTTTGAGGAGTTGGAGCAGATGACTCTTGGTAGTCTGCGCAGAGCCGTGGTAGAGGGAGATGTGAAGATGGGAAGCGTTATGGCAGGGCAGAGTGCCGGTCTTGTGAAAGAGCAGCTGAGCTGTCATGACCTGATCCAGAAGCTTGTAAAAGAAACCGATGCCTTACTGAAAGGAACAGGAAGTTATGAGTAAAATTGCGTTTCTCTTCCCTGGCCAGGGCGCACAGAAAATTGGAATGGGACAGGATTTTTATGAGAATTTTGCATCTGCAAAAGAGATTTTTGACCAGGCCAGCCAGTGGCTTTCTCTGGATATGAAAGCCCTTTGTTTTGAAAAAAATGACCGTCTGGATCTCACAGAATATACGCAGGCAGCTCTGGTAACCACCTGTCTTGCCATGGAAAAAGTTGTGGAGGAGCATGGTATTTATCCGGATGTAACTGCAGGGCTGAGTCTGGGAGAATACTGCGCTATTTCTGTAGCTGGCGGGATGAATGTACAGGCTGCCATTACCACGGTACGAAAAAGAGGAATCCTAATGGAACAGGCAGTACCTGCCGGAAAAGGAGCCATGGCTGCGGTTCTGGGGATGTCCGCCGCTGATATTGAAGATATTATTTCCGGTACAGAAGCGGAGATTGCAAACTATAACTGTCCCGGACAGATTGTGATAACAGGTCCGAAAAACGCTGTAGAAGAGGCTTCTGTGAAGTTGAAAGAAGCCGGTGCAAGAAGGATAATTCCTCTTGCTGTAAGCGGTCCATTCCACTCTTCAATGCTTAAAAATGCCGGAAAAGAGCTGGAAAAAGAGCTGGAAAAAGTTACATTTTCAGCACTGAAAATCCCATATGTGACCAATGTGACAGCGCAGTATGTGACAGATATTTCCACCACAAAAGAGCTTCTGGCAAAGCAGATTTCATCCTCTGTGCGGTGGCAGCAAAGTGTGGAAAAAATGCTTGAAAATGGAGTGGATACATTTATAGAAATCGGCCCCGGAAAGACTCTTAGCGGCTTTCTGAGAAAGATTGCACCGGATACGAGAATGTATAATATTCAAAATATTTCAGATTTGGAGAATATGGCTTTTTCTATTGCAAACTGAGAGGTCATATGATGATAGACAGGAGTAAAACAAGCTATGAATGCAGAAAAAAAGGTTGCAGTTGTGACAGGCGCATCACGTGGGATCGGCAGGGCTATTGCCATGGAGCTTGCCAGTGAAGGGGCATTTGTAATCATTAATTATAATGGTTCTAAAGAAAAGGCAGAAGAGGTTAAAGCCTGTATCCAAAAGCAAGGTGGACAGGCAGAAATCCGCCAGTGCAATGTGGCAGATTTTGATGCCTGTGGCACCTTTATCAAAGATATTGTAAAAACATATGGACAGATTGATATTCTGGTGAACAATGCCGGAATTACAAAAGACGGACTTCTCATGGCGATGAGTGAAACGGATTTTCAATCTGTGGTGGACACCAATCTGAAAGGAACCTTCAACTGCATCCGTCATGTGGCAAGACAGATGCTGAAGCAGAAAAAAGGCAGCATTGTCAATATGGCTTCTGTAGTTGGAATCGGCGGCAATCCCGGACAGGCAAACTATGCAGCATCAAAAGCAGGAATTATCGGACTTACCAAAACTGCGGCAAAGGAGCTGGCTTCAAGAGGGATTACGGTAAATGCAGTCGCTCCTGGTTTTATCCAGACAGATATGACAGCTGTGCTTCCGGAAAAGGTAAAAGAAGAAACCCTGAAAAATATTCCTATGGGAACCTTCGGGGAACCTGAGGATGTGGCGAAGGCAGTGGCTTTTTTGGCCTCTCCTGCAGCAAAATATATTACAGGACAGGTACTGTGTGTTGATGGAGGAATGCTATGAGCAAAAGGCGTGTTGTGATAACCGGACTGGGAGCCGTTACTCCTTTGGGAAATAATGTGGAGACTTTCTGGGAAAATATAAAGGCCGGTAAGGTTGGAATCGGGGAGATTACCAAGTTTGATACTGCGGATTTTAAGGTAAAGCTTGCCGCAGAGGTGAGGGATTTTGATGCAAAAAAATATATGGATTTCAAGTCCGCAAAAAGGATGGAACCATTTTCCCAGTATGCTGTAGTGGCTGCAAAAGAGGCTATGTCAGATGCAGGAATTGACATGGAAAAAGAGGATCCTTTTCGTGTAGGCGTGATCATAGGCTCCGGTACCGGAAGTCTTCTTGCCATAGAAAATGCAACCCTGAAGGTGGAACAAAAAGGACCGTCAAAAGTAGATCCCCTTCTGATTCCCAAAATGATCAGCAACATGGCAGCGGGAAATGTGTCCATCGCAACCGGTGCCAGAGGCAAATGCACTAATGTAGTAACAGCCTGTGCATCCGGAACTCATTGCATTGGGGATGCTTTTCGGGCAATCCAGTATGGGGATGCAGAAGTGATGCTGGCCGGAGGAACAGAAGGCGGCATTACCCCTGTAGGAGTGGCTGGATTTACCAATCTTACAGCCCTAAGTACCAGTCAGGATCCCTTACGCGCATCCATTCCTTTTGATAAGGACAGAAACGGATTTGTTATAGGAGAAGGTGCAGGAGTCCTTGTGCTGGAGGAACTGGAACATGCAAAAGCAAGAAATGCAAAGATCTATGCAGAACTTGTGGGATATGGTGCAACAGCAGATGCCTATCACATCACTTCGCCTATAGAGGACGGAAGCGGAGCTGCCAGAGCCATGACAGATGCAATGAAAGAAGCAGGTGTGTATCCGGAAGAAATTAATTATATCAATGCCCATGGAACCAGCACCCATCATAATGATCTTTTTGAGACAAGAGCGATTAAAGCTGCGTTTAAAGAGGCTGCAAAAAAGGTAAAGATCAATTCTACAAAATCTATGATCGGACATCTTCTTGGAGCTGCCGGAGGCGTGGAAGCCGTAGTGTGTGCAAAGACCATTGAGGAAGGGTTTATCCATCAGACTGTGGGAACAAAAGAGACGGAAGAAGAACTGGATCTGGATTATTGTATCCAGGGCCCCGTACAGCAGGAAGTAGCTTATGCCATGAGTAATTCCCTTGGCTTTGGTGGCCATAATGCAGTAATTTTGCTGAAAAAATATGGGCTGTAATAGCCAAAATCCAGTGAAATATGTTATCGAATAAAGCATGTTGATGGAAATGGAGAAAAATAAAAATGGAATTTGAACAGATCCTGAAACTGATAGACCATGTATCTGCTTCCCGTCTTGAGTCTTTTTGCTATGAAAGCGATGGCCTGAAACTTACCTTTCAGTGTGAAAAACAAAATGCACCAATTCTGGAAAAAGACATCATGCAACAGATACTTACAACGGCTGATACACAGAATTCAGTGACGATAAAAGAGACTGTACAGCCAGAAAGCAAAACGCCTGAATTCACAGGAAATATTGTGAAATCTCCCCTTGTGGGAACCTTTTATGCAGCTCCTTCTGAGGAAGCACCAGCCTTTGTAAAAATCGGGGATAAAGTAAAAAAAGGTCAGGTACTCGCTATTGTGGAAGCAATGAAGCTGATGAATGATATCGAGAGTGATTTTGATGGTGAAATTGCAGAAATTTATGTGGAAAACGGGCAGCCGGTAGAGTATGGACAGCCGTTGTTTTCTATTCGTTAAGTAAAAAAGATAAAATCAGATATATTTATTAGAGCCTGTTTATAACACGCTCTGGAAGCTGGAAACGTATGTGCATTTTTGTCAGAAACAGGAGCAGATATGAAACATTTAAATATAAAACAGATCGAGGAAATCCTTCCTCACCGTCATCCTTTTCTTTTGGTAGATTATATCGAAGATTATGAGCCTGGAAAGTTTGCAGTGGGCTATAAATGCGTCACATTCCGGGAGGATTTTTTTAAAGGACATTTTCCACAGGAACCGGTAATGCCAGGGGTACTGATCGTAGAAGCTCTGGCACAGACAGGGGCGGTAGCAATCCTTTCCAAACCGGAAAATAAAGGAAAAATCGCATATTTCGGAGGCATTGACAAATGTCGATTCAAAGGAAAGGTACAGCCAGGAGATAAGCTGAAACTGGAGATGAAGATCATCAAAGAAAAAGGTCCTATGGGAGTGGGAGAGGCAATCGCAAGTGTGGATGGAAAGCTTGTGGTAAAGGCAGAACTTACTTTTATGGTAGGCTAAATACTGTAACAAAAAGTGATCAGAAGGGTGAAGATATGATCAGAAAATTGTTGATTGCCAATCGTGGAGAGATTGCAGTGAGGATCATCCGGGCTTGCCGGGAAATGGGAATTGAAGCAGTGGCTGTTTATTCAGAAGCAGACAAAGACAGTTTGCATACGCAGCTTGCAGATGAAGCAATCTGCATTGGGCCGGGAGCTTCTGCAAAAAGCTATCTGAACATGGAAAGTATCATCAGTGCGGCTCTGATCTCAGGTGCAGATGCCATACATCCGGGATTTGGATTTCTCTCTGAAAATGCCAGATTTGCGCAGATCTGTGAGCAGTGCGGCATTACTTTTGTAGGCCCCACCTCCCAGGTAATACAAAATCTGGGGAACAAGCAGGTGGCCAGAAATACCATGGAAGCAGCCGGAGTTCCGGTAATTCCAGGAACAAAAGAAGCCATTCTGGATGTAAAAACCGGTGCCAAAGAGGCCGGAAAAATCGGCTATCCGGTGATCATCAAAGCTGCTCTTGGAGGCGGCGGAAAAGGAATGCGTACAGCTTTTTCACCGAACGAATTTGAAAAAGCATTTCTCACAGCGCAAAAGGAAGCCATGATCGCCTTTGGGGATGGAACCATGTATATCGAGCATTTTGTGGAACATCCAAGACATATTGAATTTCAGATCCTTGCAGACAGCTATGGAAATGTGGTGCATCTTGGGGAAAGAGACTGTTCTATCCAGAGAAATCATCAGAAAATGATCGAGGAATCGCCCTCAGCTGCGGTGTCGGAAAAGCTGCGGAAAAAGATGGGGGCAGCAGCGGTAAAAGCTGCAAAAGCAGCTAATTATGTCAATGCAGGTACCATTGAATTTCTCTTGGAAAGTTCAGAAAAATTTTATTTTATGGAGATGAATACCCGCATTCAGGTGGAGCATCCTGTAACCGAATGGGTTACAGGACTGGATCTTGTAAAGGAGCAGTTGAAAATCGCATCCGGAGAACATTTGTCTTTTTCCCAGAAGGATATTAAAATCCAGGGACATGCCATTGAATGCCGGATCAATGCGGAAAATCCGTGGAAAAATTTTCGCCCGTCTCCAGGGATGATCACAGATCTTCATTTGCCGGGAGGCCAGGGAATCCGTGTGGATACCGGGATTTACAGTGGATATCAGATACCGCCTTACTATGATTCCATGCTGGCAAAACTCATCGTACATGGGGAAAACAGACAGGAAGCCATTGCAAAAATGAAAAGCGCCCTTGGGGAAGTGATCATCCAGGGGGTTGACACAAATGTAGATTATCAGTTTGAGATCATGAACGATCCGGACTATCAGAAGGGTCAGTTTGATATTGGCTTTCTGGCAAGTCACCAGATCGGGGGAGTGAAGGTAAATGAAGCTTAAGTATGCTTTTAAACGTACAATTTTGAATCCGTCTTCTGAGCAGGGAAAGAAGATAAGACCGGAAGTACCGGATGGGATGCTGAAAAAATGTAATGTCTGTAAGGCGGCAGTTTTTGTAGATGAGGTAAAAAAGAATAACTATATCTGTCCTCATTGCGGCAATTATTTTCGGATCCATGCAAGACGACGGATTGAAATGATCACAGATGAAGGCAGCTTTGAAGAGTGGAATGAAACCATGCCGGTAAGCAATCCATTGTGCTATAAGGGGTACGAAGAGAAGTTGAAACAGCTTCAGGAAAAGACAGGTCTTGATGAAGCTATTGTCACAGGTAGGGCAAAAATCGGAGGATTTCCGGTGGCGCTTGGAGTGTGTGACAGCCGCTTTTTGATGGCAAGTATGGGGGAAAATGTTGGGGAAAAGATTGCACTGGCAGTGGAAAAAGCCACAGAAGAGCGCCTTCCGGTGATCATTTTTTCCTGCTCCGGAGGTGCCAGAATGCAGGAGGGGATCGTATCCCTGATGCAGATGGCAAAAACCTCTGCGGCGATAAAAAGACACAGTGATGCAGGGCTTCTTTACATCAGTGTACTTACTAATCCCACCACAGGAGGGGTGACTGCAAGCTTTGCCATGCTGGGGGATATTATCCTGGCTGAACCAGGTGCTTTGATTGGGTTTGCAGGTCCAAGAGTCATAGAACAGACCATTCGACAGAAGCTTCCAAAGGGATTTCAGAGGTCTGAATTTCTTCTGGAACACGGATTTCTTGACCAGATCGTGACACGAAATGAAATGAAAAATACTCTGGCAGAGCTTCTGCATCTGCATTGTAATAAGCCGGAAAAAAGGGTGGAAACAGAAAGTACTGAAACTATTGAAAAAAGCACCGGAAGAAATGAAAAAAGCTTAGATTCAACGGGGGCTCAGTGCGAAAAAAAGACTGCATGGGAGCATGTGCTGCTTGCCCGTGATAAGGAGAGACCCACAGGAAAAGATTATATTCCATGGCTGTTCGAACACTTTACAGAGCTTCATGGAGACCGCCTTTTTGGCGATGATCCAGCCCTTACAGGAGGAATTGCATGGTTTAATAAAGTGCCGGTAACAGTACTTATACAGGAAAAGGGAAATGGTACAAAAGAGAATATTGCCCATAACTTTGGCATGGTTTCCCCGGAAGGATATCGAAAATCACTGCGGCTTATGAAGCAGGCTGAAAAGTTTGGAAGGCCTGTGATCTGTCTGGTAGATACCCCAGGGGCATTTTGCGGACTGGAGGCTGAAGAACGGGGACAGGGAGAAGCTATTGCACGTAATTTGTATGAATTGTCCACTTTGAGGGTCCCGGTGCTTTCTATTGTCATTGGGGAAGGAGGAAGTGGTGGAGCCCTGGCTCTGGCCGCTGGAGATCAGGTGTGGATGATGGAAAATTCCATTTATTCCATTCTTTCCCCTGAAGGATTTGCGTCTATTTTGTGGAAGGACAGTACCAAAGCGAAGGAAGCTGCCCAGGTGATGAAGCTCACAGCTGTAGACCTGAAAAAGCTTGGAATCATTGAACGGGTAATTGGGGAAAAAGAACCACTTACACGTGAAAATATGAAGCAGACCATGGAACTGTTGAAAACTGAAATTCAGGTTTTTTTACAGGAATATGGATCCTTAGATGTGGAAAAATTACTGAATAAACGGTATGATCGTTTCAAAAAATTGTAAAATTGTAGAAAAATGTACCAGATTGTGATATACTTACCATAAATATTTGCTTGGAGATTTTGCAGAGATGATAAGGCTGGCTATTTCGCACAGTGGATATATGTTTTTTATCTGCTGGGCGACTGGCTTTCAAATTAGGAGAGAAGAGAGTGGAGAACAGGGAAGTTATTAATGATGTATTGGTACATCTGTTTAACGAGATCATGGAGCTGGAAGAAGAGGCGATCATCACAGAAGAATATAAGGATATCACCAATAATGATATGCATATTATTGAGGCTGTGGGACTTGGCGGAAATAAAATGTCTGACATTGCGGCCAGGCTGAATATTACAGTAGGATCGCTGACCACATCTATGAACAGTCTGGTAAAGAAAGGCTATGCCGTAAGGGAGAGAAGCGAGCAGGATCGCAGGGTGGTGTTTATCCACCTTACCTTAAAGGGGAGAAAAGCATTTCACCACCACGCTGAATTTCACCGTAGGATGACTGATGCAGTGCTGGATGTGCTGGACGAAAACGAGGTACTGGTGCTTGCGAAAGCCCTGAATCGTCTTACTCTTTTTTTCAGGCAGTATAAGTCATGATATCTGTTTCAAACACGCTCCGGTACAGCAAATATTAAGTAACCGCAGATACAGGGGAATGCGAGGAGTAATGCAGCAGTATATTTTCTATTATGAGCTGATGGAATCTCACAGATGAGCCACTGCGAAATGTCTGCACAGCAATAAAAATATGCGTGCTGGATTCCATTGGGATCCGGAAAGGAAGTCCTATGAAGAGAAGAACATTATCATGGTTTATGGCAGCTGCACTTATGGTTGGAACACTGGCTGGAAGTACAAATCTGGTATGGGCAGAAGAGGAAACCGCTGAGGCAGAGAACTCTGAGAGCGAAGCAGAAGAGCCGGATGCTTCCGAAGAAGAGTCTGATACCGGGGCATCCGGAATGAAAATAGCAGCGCTGAAAGGGCCTACCGCAATGGGAATGGCACAGCTTCTGGATGATGACAGCTATGAGTTTTCCATTGTTGCAGCACCGGACGAGATCGTTCCGATGATCGTTCAGGGACAGGTGGATGTTGCTGCAATTCCGGCGAATCTTGCGGCTGTACTGTATCAGAAAACAGACAAAAATATCAGTGTACTGGCGGTAAATACCCTTGGCGTTCTGTATCTTGTGGAAAACGGAGATTCTATCCAGTCTGTAGAAGATCTGAAGGGCAAGACCATATATGCCAGTGGAAAAGGTGCCACACCAGAATATGCATTGAATTCCGTCCTTAAAGCAAATGGTCTGGATCCCCAAAAGGATGTAACCATTGAATTCAAATCTGAGCATGCAGAAGTGGTAGCAGCTCTTGCAGAAGATCAGACAGCGGTAGGGCTTCTTCCGCAGCCATTTGTAACTACGGCACTTATGAAAAACGAAAATCTTCGTGTGGCGCTGGATCTGAATGAACTCTGGGAGACTTCCGCAACAGATGGAAGTGAGCTGGTAACTGGTGTTGTGATTGGAAGAAATGATTATCTGAAGAATCATGAGGCAGATGTAAATGCGTTCCTGGATGCGTACAAAGACTCTGTAGAATTTGTGAATTCCAATGTAGATGCAGCCGCTGAAATTATTGGAAACCATGATATCATTCCGGCAGAAGTGGCAGTGAAAGCAATTCCGCAGTGCAGTATCGTGTTTATGGAAGGCGATGATATGCAGACCATTCTTTCCGGTTATCTGAATACTCTTAATGAGCAGAATCCGGAAACCATCGGAGGTCAGTTACCGGATGAAGACTTCTATTACAAACGTGGATAACAGAGAAAAATATAGAAAATTTTATAAAATACTGGCAGCTGCCATCTGGATACTGGTGTGGCAGCTGGCTAGTATGTGGCTGAAACAGGAGATCCTTCTGGCGTCTCCTGTTTCTGTTGTAAAAAGGCTTACAGAGCTGATCGTGACAGCAGATTTCTGGAAATCTGTGGGTTTTAGTTTCTGCAGGATCATATTGGGTTTTTCCCTTGCCCTTGTACTGGGAACGGTTCTGGCAGCAGCCGCCTACTGCTTCTGGACAGCAGAAATTCTTATGGAACCGGTAGTTATGATCATCAAATCCACACCTGTGGCATCCTTTATTATCCTGTGCCTGATCTGGATTCCATCCCGGAACCTGTCGGTATTTATTTCGTTTCTGATGGTATTTCCGGTTGTGTATACCAACCTTTTAGAGGGGATGAAGCAGACAGACAGGCAGCTGCTGGAGATGGCTGATTCCTTTGGCGCCGGTCCTGGAAAAAAAATAAAATTTGTTTATCTGTCACAGGTGATGCCTTATGCAGTCACAGCCTGCAAGTTGGGGCTGGGGCTTTGCTGGAAGGCAGGGGTTGCGGCAGAGGTGATCGGAATTCCAACAGGATCTATCGGCGAAAAATTATATAAAGCCAAGGTCTATTTGGAAACACCGGATCTGTTTGCCTGGACACTGGTGATCATATTTATCAGTGTGACTTTTGAAAAGATCTTTTTATTTCTTCTGGAGAAAATTATGGGAGAGAAAAAATAGAAACTGTATTCAGTCCACACCATTTTTCTCACAGATATCGGCCAGACAGCATCTGTCGCAGTAAGGTTTTGTACGGGCGGTACAGATTTCACGTCCGTGGTTGACTAAGCGGTGGCAGAAATCATTGCCTTCTTCCGGAGGAATGATCTTCCACAGCGCCATTTCCACCCTTTTTGGATCTTTGATATTTTCCACAAGACCGATGCGGTTGGTAAGGCGGATACAGTGGGTATCTGTGACAATAGCCGGTTTTCCAAACACGTCGCCCATGATCAGGTTAGCGCTTTTTCTTCCTACGCCCGGAAGGGAAAGCAGGGCATTAAAATCGCAGGGAACATTATCCTGGTATTTTTCATGGAGGATCTTCATGCAGGCGCTGATATCCCGTGCCTTACTTTTTCCAAGTCCGCAGGGTCTTACAATGGCTTCGATTTCCTCCGGGGTGGCAGCTGCAAGGGCGGAGACATCCGGATACTTCGCATACAGATCCTGCACCACCACATTTACCCTGGCATCGGTACACTGGGCAGCCAGACGGACACTTACCAGAAGCTTCCAGGCCTGGTCATAATCCAGTGTGCAGTCCGCAAGGGGATATTCTTTTTTTAATCGATCTATCACTTCAAGAGCTAATTCTTCTTTTGTCATAATGGTTCCTTCCTTGGAAATTATATATATATTGTAAGGGCAAAAAGCTGATTTTGCAAGTATAAAGATATATAAAATGTTAATATTGTTATAAAAAAAGAGAGGAGGCAATTGCCTATGCCCCCTCTCTGAATTTTGTTTTTTATTTCAAATGCCAGATATCCTTCTCATACTGCTCAATGGTTCTATCAGAAGAGAAGAATCCTGCCTGTGCAATATTCACAAGCATTTTCTTTGCCCAGCTGGTGCGATCTTCATAATCTGCAAACACCTGATCTTTCACTCTAATGTAGTCTTTCAGATCCAGTAAAGTCATAAACCAGTCTTTATTCAGAAGCTCATTGTAGAAGTTTCTGAGATGCTCTTCTTTTCCGGCTTTCAGCATCGGTTCACTGACAATGAAATCCACATATTTCTTAATATCAGCATCGCTCTCGTAAATTGCGCGGGAATTGTAATCCATCTTCTCATAATGCTTGATGATCTCATCACTGGATTCACCAAAGATATAAATATTTTCTTTGCCAACCAGATCACTGATCTCCACATTTGCGCCATCCATGGTACCAAGAGTGATGGCACCATTTAACATAAATTTCATGTTTCCGGTACCGCTGGCTTCCTTGGATGCAAGGGAAATCTGTTCGGAAATATCACATGCCGGAATCAGTTTTTCAGCGGCACTTACATTGTAATTTTCTACCATTACAAGCTTCATATAAGGTGCTACATCCGGATCATTTTTGATGATGTTTTCCAGTGTAAGAAGCAGATGGATGATATCCTTTGCAATGTAATAAGCAGGAGCCGCCTTTGCGCCGAAAATGAAAGTGATCGGTCTTTCAGGCTTCTTTCCTTCCTTGATTTCAAGGTATTTATAGATGATGTACAGAGCATTCAGCTGCTGACGTTTGTACTCATGAAGTCTCTTGATCTGGATGTCAAAAACACTGTTTTCATCAATTTCAATGCCGGTATTTTTCAGGACAAAATCCTTGCAGATCTTTTTGGCATCTGCTTTGATTGAAAGAATCTGATCCAGGACTTTCTGGTCATCTTTATAGTCAAGAAGCTTTTTAAGTTCTTCTGCATTTTTCTTATAGCCATCTCCGATCAGAGAAGAAATAGAGTTTGCAAGAGGCTGGTTACAGTACATCAGCCATCTGCGGAAGGTGATACCATTGGTCTTATTATTGAATTTTTCCGGGTAGATCTCATAGAACTGGTGAAGCTCGGAATTCTTCAGAATCTCGGTGTGAAGAGCTGCTACACCATTGATAGAGAATCCATAATGGATATCCATATGAGCCATATGAACCAGATCATTGCTGTCAATGATAGCCAGATTTTCAGCCGGATATTTTGCTTTTACCTTTTCGTCCAGCTTGCGGATAATCGGAACAAGCTGTGGAACAATGTCTTCCAGATAATAGATAGGCCATTTTTCAAGCGCCTCTGCAAGAATGGTATGGTTGGTATAAGCACATACATGGGAAACGATATCAGCAGCTTCCTCAAAGTCGATTCCCCGCTCTCCGAGAAGACGGATAAATTCAGGGATAATCATACTTGGATGGGTATCATTGATCTGAACAACTGCATAATCAGCCAGATCGTGAAGATTGCAGCCTTTGGAAACTGCCTCATCCAGAATCAGCTGAGCGGCATTGCTTACCATGAAATACTGCTGGTAAACGCGAAGCTTGCGTCCTGCCTCATCGCTGTCATCCGGGTAAAGGAACAGGGTCAGATTGTGCAGAATATCTTTTTTATTAAAGGTGATACCGTCATGAACGATAGATTCATCTGCCAGGTCAATGTCAAAAAGACGAAGGTGGATGGATTTGTTTTCATATCCGGCAACATCAATATTATACATGGTAGACTTCAGGGAAAATCCTCTGAACGGAACCATATAAGTGACATCTGTGGCAGTGAGCCAAGAGTCCGGAGTAATCCATGGATTTGGCTCTTCATGCTGCAGATTGTCCTCAAAAACCTGCTTGAAAAGGCCAAGATGATAATTCAGTCCGATACCCTCGCCAGGAAGACCAAGGGTTGCGATAGAATCCAAAAAGCAGGCTGCAAGACGTCCAAGTCCACCGTTTCCGAGAGATGGTTCCGGTTCAACAGATTCGATATCAGCCAGGGATTTGCCGTTCTCTTTTAAGAAATCAGCTACCTGATCGTAAATTCCCAGATTGATCAGGTTGTTGGAAAGAAGTTTTCCGATAAGAAACTCAGCGGAAATGTAGTAGATTTTTTTCTTTCCATCGTGATAGCCCTTTGCTGCCAGCTGTTTTTTGGTATATGTGAGAAGTGCTTCATAAACTTCCTGATCCGTGCATGCGGAACAGTCTTTGTGGAACATGTCCTGAATCATTGCCTTTAAAGCGTCCATAATTTTCTCCTTTCAAGAGCTGTTAGTCTTTTGATGGTGTTATATTAGCATACACAGATGAAAGAAAAATACAACAAAACTGTTCTGTTATGACATTTTTTTGCGAAATTTATGAGGCGACAGCTGATTGGATTCCTGAAATTTTTTGATAAAATAGCTGGTATTGTTAAATCCGACATCCAGAGCAATGTCCGTGACAGAGGAATCTGTATGCAGAAGCAGGAATTTTGCCTTTTCAAGACGGTAATCATTGAGGTATGCCGCAGCTGTTTTTCCGGTGTACTGTTTGAAAAGCTTCATAAAATAGTATTCACTGTAGTTGGAAAGAGTGGCAAGCTCTTTTACGGAAAGGGGTTCCCGGTAGTGGGTATCAATATAGTCCAACACATTTTTTACAGATGCAAGATTCCTGTTTTGTTCGGCATCAGTAGTGATGATATAATTTCCACTCAGCATCTCATAAAAAAGTCCGTAAAAAAGTCCTTTCAGTTTTACATAATAAAAAGGTGGTTTTTCTCTGTGGCAGGTATGGATCTGACAGAAAAGCCGAAAAATATTTTCATAATTTTTATTTGTGTTAGTAATCAGGTGGGTAAACTCTGCACGGTTTTCCATCAGAAGAGAAATCACCCGTTCCTGACACAGATCTCCTGCCGGACCTGCCAGAAAACTCAGGTCAAATACAACACTTCTGTAATACAGGATATGCCGGGAATCAGATTTAATGCCGTGAAGAACGCCGCTGTTGATGATAAGCAGATCGCCCTCTTTCAGACGCAGGGTTTCCCGGTTCAGTCTTGCAAGTCCGCTTCCCTGGTCGATGCATATGATCTCCATTTCCTGGTGCCAGTGGTTGTAAAGAGAACGGAAAATTTCGCAGTTGTCGGTGTAGGTTTCCACTGGAAGCTCAAAGGAGCCGTGTGTTTCCAGTTCCTTCATGGTTTCATCCACGTTAGGTGAAAGAACAGATTTATTTTCCTGCATGATTTCCTCCTGGGATTATGGTTTTTGAGATGCCTCTTTAT
>CAKRRX010000058.1 GCA_934394595.1 uncultured Blautia sp.
TTCTTTTCTTCTGCTTCTTTTTCGTCCCAATATGAACAGTCATTTCTTCCTACCACACTGGAATCAAAAGGTGTTCCGTCATTCTTTTTATAATGCCTGGTAGCACGGAATACACATTTTGCGCCTACAAATACAATAGGAACATTGAAGTACACGATCAGAATATTTCCAAGGTCTGAGAATGCCCACAGATTACCAAGCTCCAGCCCTGCAAGGTTGCAGAGGATACCAAATGCAGCCACAAATAATGCGATGCAGCGCACAATATTGATGCATATAGCATCCTTGCGGATACGGTTTGCAGCAATTTCCGAGAAACTGATCATACCCAGCAGACAGGTAAAAGCAAACAGTCCGAAGCATAAGGTTACCAGAAATGTCATCACCGCATTCATGGAAGTTCCGGGAGTAAGCACTGCGATAGATTCTGTGAATTTCGGAAGCTTATCCAATGCAGCCCATGCCGTGGCTCCCTCTCCGGTCCAGCAATGCGCCATAACGACTACAAAACCGGTAAGAGTACAGATCACAATAGTATCCAGAAATACACCAAGAGATGCCAGAATTCCCTGCTCGCAGGGATGCTTTGCATCTGCTGCAGCCGCAGACATGGTGATGGTTCCCTGTCCGGCCTCATTTGACATCAGTCCACGCTTCACACCCTGGGCGAGAACTGTTCCCATTGCACCTCCAAAAAATGCCTGCGGCTTAAAAGCTCCGCCAAATACAGCTCCGAAGAAATACGGGATCTGCCCCACATTGAGGAGAATCAGAATAAATACTACCAGGATATACAGAACTGCCATTATCGGCACCATCATATCCGTCCATTTTGAAACTTTTTTGATACCGCCAAATGCGATCACAGAGGTAAGAACGATGATTGCCGCACCGGCAACATAATAAAATACAGAGTCCACTGCGATGGTTTTTCCGGTAAGAATTTCTGCCATTCTACCCACGGAAGATACCACATTAAAGCCCTGTGCAGGCAGGCAGCATAGTGCATAGAGGATGTAAAGAATAGATAAAAAGATACCGATCCCCACACTGTTTCCAAGAAGTTTTCTTCCATAAAACGGAAGTCCCCCTACAAATTCATCGTCCTTCTTTTCTTTGAAAACCTGTGCCAGAACCGCTTCCATATAGGCCACTGCCATTCCGAAAAATGCGGAGATCCACATCCAGAAAAGAGCTCCCGGCCCCCCAACTGCAATGGCACCGGTAACACCAATAATATTTCCCGGTCCCACTCGCATGGCTGCACTTAATAAAAAAGCTGCCAGCGGTGTAATGCCGGTCTGTACAGATCGTTTTTCTGTAAGAAGACGAATTCCTTTTTTGAAATGGGTAACCTGAATAAATCCCAATTTAATTGTAAAAAATATGCCGGATCCAAGTAACACAATAATGGCAAGAGAGATATTACCCAGAATGGGAATATTCCGATACCATTCAAAGTTTGTAGGAAAATCCCACAAAAGATCCGACAGCGGGCCAATAAAACCAAACACCCCATTGATTGCTTCAAATACAGCCTGCATACTCATACCTCCCCGTTTTTACCTGCTCCTGTCTCTGTAAATTCTGCGATCTTGACTGGTACAGTGAAGATTAAACCACCGTCATATTGACTTATCTTAATTTTCACTGCACTGGTAATCTTATTATATGGAATTTTTTTCAAAAGTCCATCGCAATTTATGGGGATTATATTGCAAAAAGTGTGAAGTTTATAAGATTTTTAGATTTATATCATATTTTTTTCAACTCATTCTCACAGATTCATCACAAATTCCCGGTATATTAATAAACAAATAAAGCGAAAGCTTTTTTACATAGATTTGTTTTTAAACTTTTTCTTTTTCATACTTGCCGGGCCATTTGGTCCGGCCCTCCTTCTTTATATCAGCTGTTTGGGCAATACAATTTCAACTGATGTTCCAATTCCTTCCATTGACTCAATTGACAGTCCATACTCCGAACCATAACTAAGTTGAATTCGTTCATTGACATTAAACAATCCAATATGCGCCTTATTATCCTGTTCCGGAATTTTACCATTGGAGTCCTTAAGATGTTTTTGTAATTCCTCAAGCTTTTTCGGTTTAATGCCCAGTCCATCATCCTTGATAGTAATCAGAATTTCTTTCTCAGTTAAACAGGCCTCGACAATAACCGTCCCTTTTCCCGATTTGGTTTCCAGCCCATGGTGTACACAGTTCTCAACAATTGGCTGAAGTAAAAGCTTAGGGATCAGGCATTGAAGTGCATCCTCATCCACATTTTCTATAAGAGAAAATTTGCCATTAAACCGCCTTTCCTGAATCAGGAAATAATTGTGTATACTCTTTAGCTCTTCCTCCAGGGATACTATAACCCCGTGACTATTGATACTGTATCGGAACAAATCAGCCAAAGCCTTCGTCATATCAGCTATATCAGCAATTCCGTAAACCATTGCCAGTCCGCGGATCGTCTCTAATGTATTATACAGAAAATGGGGGTTGATCTGACTTTGCAGCGCTGATAATTCTGCCTGTTTTCTCAGATAAATTTCTTTCGCTTTACTTTCTTCGATTTTTTTTATATTTTCCTGTAAATTTAGAACATTTCTGTAAAACTCTAAAACCTCATCATTATCATCATCAGAAAAGCCAACGTCAGTTCCTGATTCATCCTTGTACATGGCATTTTTCAGTACTTGATTCACTTCGTGAATGGTCTTTTCTATTTTTTTTAGCTGATAAAACAAACGAATTTTTCCCGATATTCTTCTGCTTCCCTTCATCATTTATATTTCCCTTTCTCACATCTGCTTAGAAAATACCCTTGGGATCATCAGAAGCTCAGGCAAACACATCAGGTAAATACCTTTCTATATTCTGTCAGCGACAACCCTGTTTCCTTTTTAAACAGTTTTCCAAAGTATTTCGTATCCTTATAACCTACCATTGCACTGATTTCTTTCGTTTTTATCTGTGTATCTTTCAACAATCCCTTCGCCACATCAATCCTGAATCCTGTCAGATATTCATTGTAGCCAATTCCCACTTCCTTTTTAAACAGTTCACCAAAATAGCGGGAATTCAGACCGACCTCTTCTGCTACGTCTGCAAGCATGATTTCTTCTCTGTAATGCTCACTGATATAGCGTTTTGCGATCAATATAATATGCTCATTTTTCTTATTACTCGATTCTATTTCCCAGGAACTGTAACGCTCAATCACCTGATGAAACAGCTGGCTGATCTGACTGATCTGAAAACAATTGGCAATCTTTTCCTTCAGCTGTCCACTTAATGCCTGTAGTTCTTCATTATAACGATAATGATCCTCCGTATATCCTGCAAATATCTTTGCAATTTCTCTTGATATCCGAAAAATAATAACCGGAGAGAGTGTTTTATCTTTTTCCAATCTGTTATAGAAATCCTGAAGGAACTCGGATAACCCCTGATAATCATGAGTATTCAGTTTGTATTTGATCAGCTTTCGTGACTCTACGGAAAAAATATCATCCAATTTATCATTTGAATATTGCAGCAGCACTTCAGGAAAAATAACTCTCTGAATTCCAAGACGTATTCTACTTTCAATACAATTTGAAGCTGTACGGTACGACTCATCCAGATGCAGCAGACTTGATACCTGATTTCCTACACCAACGGTAAGTTTAAAGCAAAGATGCAATACAAAAGCGACCTGCAGTTCTGTTACACTGTTTTGCAGATACCGCTCTATTGTCTCCTGCTCTTTCTCCGAATAATTCAGAATAAGCAAAAGATCATATTTGTCAAAAACCATAACATATTCATACACTTTTGAGTGATATTTATCTGTCAGATATTTTTTAAGCTGCAGCAGGCTCTGATTGCTGTCATATTCTCTGTTTTCAAAATTAGCCGGATTGTCCAGATGATAAATTACCGCACGAAAGATTCCCGGTCGAAAATTGCAGGAATACATATAATTCAGGGAATCCAGATTACCTTCCATACTCTGAAAGTGACAGTTTGCCTGTTGACGGAAATATCCCTCTTTTAATAATCTGTTACTTTCCTGAAGCTGTTCCGCCAACTGCTCCTTTGCATTGTTCTCCGTGTCTGTTTTTAATTTTTCTGCTTTAACTTTATTTAAGTAAAACAAAAGTTCTTCCTGCTCTATGGGTTTCAGAAGATATCCAAGTACTCCGAATTTTAATGCTTCTTTCGCATATTCAAAATCTGAATGTCCGCTGATCACGATAAACTCTGTTTTAAGCCCACTGGCACGAACCTGCTGAATCAAAGTAAGACCATCCATACCAGCCATACGAATATCTGTCAGTACCAGTTCCGGCTTTTGTGTCATTATCATTTCAAAGGCTCCATCTCCGTCATGAGCCTCCCCAACAATTTCAAAGCCCAGGGCTTCCCAATTGACCAGTTTTTCAATCACTTTACAAACCCAGAGTTCGTCATCGACTATTACTGTTCTTATCATTCTTCCTCCAAAGCTGCTATTCATCTTATTTTTTCATATTCCTATATAGCGGTCACATAACGTCATGTCGTCGTCATCTGTAGGATTTATAAGAATCGTTTTACCACTCGCTTTTAATTCACGAAAAATGTTTCTTACATTCTGCTTGATCTTCATATCCAATCCTGACGTCGGAGAATCGATCAGCAAAATCTCGGGATCCTGACACAGTCCCTGAGCTAAACGGATTATTTTTCGAGCCCCAAAGCTCAGCTTTTCAATGGGTCTGTTCAAATATTCAATTTCGCTGTCATATGCTTTCCCCAAAACCTGATTAATATAATATTTTGCCACATAAGTTACCAGCTTTTCATTTACACATCCAAGATAGCTTACTCTTTTCATACTGTTAAGTACAACATAATCAGATACTTTCATATGATCAATCAAAGCTTCCTCAGTATTAGGTAAATAAACAATTCCTCTTCTTCGCATTTCATGGAGGGACTGCTTTTTTATAGGTTTTCCCTTATAACAAATCTCACCGGCTGTTTTTTCCTCTATACCAGCCAGCAATTCCATCAGCAGCTTTCTCTGAAGGTCCTCGCCTCCCGTGATCCCAACACATTCACCCTGGTATAATGAGAAATTAAATTGCTTTTTGATTTTCTTCCCACCCAGTTTCTGCACAGACAGTATCTCTTTGCCGCAAATAATACCGCCTCTGGATTCCGGCTGACAGGACAGGTTGTCCATCATTTTATGATAAATTTCCCACAGGTTCTCATTCTCATGATTTACACATCTTACAATTCGGTTGTCATACAGGATATAACTTCTGGATGCATACGAAATGGCAAAATCCAAGTCATGCGCAGATACCAGAATACTGATTCCCATTTTTAATGCCCGTTCAATAATTAAACAAAATGTTTCCTTTTGTTTTATATTCAAATAGGCCAACGGCTCATCAATAAGGCATATTTCCGGTTTTTCTCTGAGAATACTGAACAATCGTATTAATTTCCGATCTCCAATATCATAGTGTCCGGAACGTTTATCGGCAACGGTAATGCCATACTCCTGCTCCATTAAATGTAATACCGCTTTTTCCCGTTTTTTATGAAGCAGAAATCCCTGATGTTTTTTCAGGAATATATTTTCCACTTCATCCAAACTATCAATGTATCCTCCATTTCCAGGAAAATACATGATTTTACACGCATTACCTTCCTGCGCAGTCTTTCCGTGAAATAAAATTTCTCCTGCATCATATGGAGTCATTCCACAGATTATTTTTAATAAAGATGTTTTCCCCACGCCATTAGGACCCAAAAGAGCTACCAGTTCTCCCTTAAATAACCTGAGATTTATATCCTGTAGATGAACTCCTGCTTTTTGCATCCTTGTGACACCTTTCAGGCATAATACTTCCTGCCTCAAACGCCTATTCCTCCTGTCATGATGGAATCAACCGCCTATTTTCACCTGCAATCCAGCCTGTTCCATGCTGTTTTTATATGGCAAAAGGTCTGTTTCCGAAAGAGGTTTTATATTCCTCATTGAGTAGTCCATTCCCAGTGAATCATATTTTCCCATTCCCAGGTTATGATAGGGTAAAAGATGAACCATCTGGAGGCATCCTGTTTTCTGTATTTCCAGAGCAAATTCCTTTAAAAGCTCCATATTTTCATCTGTTACATTAAATCCCGGAATACATGGCACACGAATAGAAACCTTTTTCCCCAGCGCTGACGTCAAATGCCTGATATTTCGAAGCACAGCTTCATTGCCCTGTCCGACAGTTTGCTGATGGATCTTGCTGTCCATATGTTTTACATCTGCCAGAAATAAATCCACATAAGGTGCAATCTGATCCAAAACTTCCTGTGTACAGCTGATGTTTGATTCCATGGCTGTATGGATTCCTCTCTCTTTGCAGGCAGAAAGGAATTCAACAAGAAATCTGTGCTGTAATGTAGGCTCCCCTCCGGTTACCGTTACTCCGCCGCCTGAGTTTTTATAATATGGAATATCCTTCTCAACCTCATAAATTAATTCTTCCACAGTATATTCTTTTCCATAAACAGTATAACAGTTTTTCGGACAATAGCGAGCACAAATTCCGCACAAATCACATTTTTTATTATCAATTCTCTCCTCTATCTGCAAATTCAGTGCCTGGTTGGGACATTTTGCAACACACAGACCACACTCGGTACATTTATGCGCCATAAAAGAAAGCTGCCTCTTCCCGTTAATCGATTCCGGATTCGCACACCATGGACAATGAAAATTACATCCTTTAAAGAATATGTCTGTACGGATTCCCGGGCCGTCATGAATACAATAATGCTGTATATTATAGATATTTCCTTTATTTTCCATTCTTGTCTCCTTTTCCTGTTCACGAAAAATGCTCCGTTCAGCCACATTGAACTGCATAAGGTAACTGATCACCTTCCGTAATATGCAGCTTACGCAGCTAAACGAAGCAAGTCTCTCAAATTTCAAAAAACTTTATCTAAATTTTCACTTTATTTCAGCAATCTTACAATGCCATTTCTGTACGATCGATAATGTCATCCTGCAATGCTCTGTCCAGATCTACAAAAAATGCTGTGTATCCTGCCACTCTTACTACTAAATCCTTATATTTTTCCGGATCACGCTGTGCCTTTCGAAGTGTTTCGCCGGATACCACGTTAAACTGGATATGATAGCCGCCCTCTTCAAAATAAGTTTTCATAAGCGCTACCAGAGCCGCCAGACCCTCTTCGCCTTTTAAGGTATTTGGATGGTATTTCTGATTGTACTGAGTTCCGTTCGTTACCAGAGTGCTGTCCAGATGAGCTACGGACAATGCTGCCTGGGTCGGACCATTTTTCTCAACATTATGTGTAGGGGAACAAGCCTCTGCAATCGGCATACCTGCACATCTTCCATTTGGCATTGCACCACAATCCTCTCCAAACGGAATATTTGCTGAGTTGGAATATGCACCTGGTACAAAATGTCCACCGCGAAGATTTCTGTACTGTCCTACTTCCTCACAGAAATAAGTCAGAATATCTCTGGCAATCATATCTACCTCAGCATCATTATTTCCATACTTCGGAGCATCATTGATCAGCTGTACCTTAATATCCTCATATCCTACAAAATCATGGTCAATGGCTTCTTTCAGCTCTTTCAGGGTGAAACGGTTTTCTGTAAATACCAGTTTTTTAATAGCGCAGAAAGAGTCTGCCACATCAGCCAGTCCAACTGCCTGAGGACCATCATGGTTATATTTTGCACCACCAGCATGCACTTCCAGGCCACGTCCCACACAATCTTCTGTAAAACAGGTCTCAAATGGAAGGGTTACCCATTTTGCATGCATTGTATTTACCACATTTCCAATCTGAACCATATGTTTCATTGCACAATGGAATTGCTGTTTAAATGCATCGACTAATTCTTCATAACTGGTGATTTCTTCTATCTTTGGAGTTACAGGACCTACCTGTTTTCCGGTATAGCGATCATATCCTCCGGCCATGGTGACTTCCAGACATCTTACTAAATTGAAATATCCGGAATTTGCGAAGTGACACATCTGTCCCTGAACGCCCATTTCCACGCATCCTGCAACGCCCCAGTTTCTGCGGGCATCCTCAAGGGTGACACCTCTTTTCATTAAAGAAGGGATTGCGATCTCATCGTTGTACATCGCCGGCATTCCAAGTCCTTCCCGGATTGTTTCTGCGCATTTACGCAGAAATCTGAAGTCAGAATTCTTATGAACTCGGCAGCATACGGAAGGCTGAGGCATTTTTACTTTCATAGTTGTGTCAAGACAAATATAAGTCAGGTCGTTCACAGAATCTTTGCCATCTTCATCTGTTCCTCCCAACGTAATTGTCTGGGAAATTGGGTGTCCGCCAAAAGCTTTTGTATCTTCTTCGTTCCATACTTCCAGAACTTCGCCGCATTTCAGCCAGAAAGAATCCATTAATTCGCCTGCGAATTCCGGTGTCAGCTTATTTTCCTTCACATCTTTTTCATAGTATGGCCACAGGAAATAATCCAGTCGACCAATTGATACACCTGTACCATCTGATTCGATCTGTGAGATCAACTGTACAAACCATGTACTCTGAACTGCCTCGTAGAAATTGTCAGCCGGATAATAGGGAACCTTTTCACAGTTTGCTGCGATCGTAAGAAGCTCTTTTTTCCTTACCTCATCCTTCTCTTTCTCTGCCATTTCTCTGGCCAGATCAGCGTAGCGCTGCGCAAATGTTTTGACAGATTGGCAGGTCATGATCAGTGCTTTATATAATGAAATCTTTTCAAAATCTTCCGGATTCGCATAATCCAGATGATCCAGTTTTTCCTTACATTCCTTCTCAATTCCGTAAAAACCGTCTTTTAATACTTTTTCAAAATTTAACAGGAAATGACCGGTTCCTTTATTCAGAGTATATGCGCAAGTAAACATTTTGGAATCCATACTGTCAACAGCATCCTGGGGCAGCAATGCATAAGTACGCTCAATAACTGTTTTGCCTTTCCAGTAATCCTGTACAGAACGGATCTGCTCTTTTGCTTCCTCTGTAATGGTAAATTTTGATGCTTTACGGAAATTAAATTTATCTAATTCATTGTAATACCAGTTCGTAATCTGGGGATGAACCGGCGCTGCTCTCAGCGCACTTCCCTGATTACCTACCAGCAATTCGTCCTCATTAATAAAAATCGTTTTCTGCTCCAGCAATGCTTTTAATGCCATTGCAGCCTGAAGAACCGGCGGCTGATCTTCTGTCTTTTTGAAAGATTCTGTCCAGATCACAGCTCCTTCAGGACAAATAATAGGTTCAAAATTTACTAATCTTTCTCTGATTCGTTTACATCTTGCTGAAAGTTCCTGTGCCACTGCTTTTGCTCCTCCTTTGATATTTAATTAACTATTCAGGCTGTCCAGACATATATTGTCAGAACAGCCTGGCTGAAAAAATTTATTTTAAAATGTACTTTTCTCTTATTTAGAATGCTGCATCCGGATCATAATAATCCTCTACATTATCTGCATTGATGAAAACAGAATCGATATCGATCACACGTTCAACTTCTTCTCCATCAATCAACTGCATTGCAACCTGTACACCTTTTGCACCTGGGAATGGATAAGTAAATTCACCAACGATCTTTCCGTTTTTAACTTCTGCAAGTGCTTCTTTCTGGCCATCAATACTTACCAGTTTTACATCATCTCTTCCGGCATTTTTTAATGCTGCAATTACACCAAGGGTCATTGCATCACATTCGGAATAGATTACATCAATTGTACCTTCCGGATTTGCCTGAAGCAGGTTTTCAGCAACCTCCATTGCTTCTTCCTGCAGCCAGTTTGCAGACTGTTCTGCTACTACATTAATATCAGTTCCCTCGATAGCTTCCAGAACCGGCTCTGTTCTGTCTACACGGGTGATTGTTCCGGCAGATCCTTCGATCATAACAAGATTCTTCAGATCGTTCTCTGTCATATACTCTTTAATGAATTCTCCGGCTGCTGCTCCGATATCTGCATTATTTGCACCAATAAAGGTGGTCCATCCATCGCCTGTAAGCTCACGGTCCAGAACAACAACATAAATTCCGGCTTCCACTGCGGTCTTACAAATTGCTGATAATGGCTGGCTTTCTGCAGGACTGATCAGAATAGCATCAACGCCCTTTGTGATCAGGTCCTCTACATCAGAAATCTGCTTATTTGTATCTCCACCGGCATCTGTAACGGTCAGTTCAACATTATCATATTTTTCTGCTTCCTTCGTTACATCGTCTGCCAGACCGGCACGCCATGGCTGGCTGGTAGTGTCAATAGACATACCAATTTTGTAGGTTTTTTCCTCCTCTGCGTAAACTGGTGAAGAGATCCCCAATACCATTGATGCTGTTAATGCGCAAACCACAAGTTTCTTCATGAATACTTCCTCCTTTTAATTTACCTTTTTTATTATTTTTTTTATTTATTTTCTCTTTTTCTTTGAATTGAAAATTACGGCTAAGATAATAATGCCTCCACGTACTACATACTGATAATATGTAGAAATATTTGCCAGGTTCAGAATATTATTGATAATACCTATGATCACCGCACCAATAATCGTTCCGAATACAGTTCCTACACCACCGTTAAGGCTTGCACCTCCAATTACACAAGATGCAATTGCATTCATTTCAAAAGAATTTCCAAGAGTAGGATCTCCTGTGGTGGTTCTGCTTGTTAAAACAAATCCGGCAATAACTGCCATCATACTGCATAACATATAAGAAACTACTTTGTAACGGTCAACATTGATACCTGCAACTCTTGCAGCCTCTTCATTTCCACCAATTGCCCGAACATAACGTCCGTAAATTGTTTTATTTAATAAAAATGCTACAATAACTGCTACGAGGATCAGCACTAACAACTGGGTCGGTATTCCTCCAAGTACACTTCCGGAACCAATAAAGGATACCATATTGGCTCTTTCTTCATCCATATAGATTGGTTTTCCGTTGGAAGCAAGCAGTGCAATACCTCTGTACAATGTCAGTGTACCAATTGTCATGATGAACGGCTGTACGTTTGCTTTACAGATTACAATTCCGTTGATAAATCCTAATAATGCACCAATGATCAGCAGAATGATCAGTACCATTACCATACCAGCTGCACCGGATGGAAGAATTTTGTTCAGAACTGTGAAGAATCCCTGAAACGGACCTTCTGCCTTATCCGGAAAATAGAATGCTACAAAAAATACAGATGTAACACCTACAAGTGAACCGATAGAAATATCCATTCCACCTGTCATAATAACCATTAACAGTCCGATGGAAAGAATTCCGTTTGCAGTAATCTGACGTAATACATTTAAAATATTATTCGTTGTCAGAAAAACATCTGAAATGCAGGAAGCCAAAATCACAATTGCCAGTAAAACTACCACAGAACTATGTTTTTTCAATGTAACTCTAGCTATATTTTTCCAATCTGATGATGTCTTTTTGTTTTCCATTATTTTTCTCCTCCAGTTGCGTATGTTAAAATTCTTTGTTCTGAGGCTTCATCCCCCTGTACTTCACCTGTCACAATTCCTTCATGCATGACAAGGATTCTGTCACTCAAGCCGATTACTTCCGGAAGCTCGGATGAAATTACAATCACTGCACAGCCTTGTTCTGCAAATCCACGTACAATTTTGTAAATCTCCGTTTTTGTTCCGACATCAACGCCTCGAGTAGGTTCATCAATGATAATCACTTTCGCATTTGCCAGCATTGCCCGGGCAATCATGACTTTCTGCTGATTTCCACCCGATAATTCTCCTACTGCCTGATCTGCGTCTGCGCATTTTACTTCCAGCTCCTGAATATATTTATTTGTGCTGGCTTTTTCTTCACCTTTTCGGATTACGCCATTCTTACAGAATTTTTCCAAAGTCGAAATGGAAATATTATCCCGAATAGACATTCCCAGAAAGAGTCCGTCTCCTTTTCGATCCTCAGTTGTATAGATGATTCCGGCTTTGATCGCCTCTTTCGCCAAATGGAATTTTACGCTTTTTCCATTCAGTAAAATTTCTCCTCCATCAAAAGGATCTACACCGAATATGGATCTGCAGACTTCGCTTCGTCCGGATCCTACCAGACCACTCATACCCAGTATTTCGCCCTCTCTCACAGAAAAACTGACATCCTTGAATACGCCTTTTCTGGATAGATTTTTTACTTCTAATACGGTTTCCCCAACCTTCTGCGATTTGTCCGGATAAATCTTGCTGATCGTTCTTCCTGTCATCAATGAGATCAGGCGGTCCTTTGTCACGCCTTCCATACTGATGGTATCCACATAAGTTCCATCCTTTAATATGGTACATCTGTCTGCGATTTCATTGAGTTCCTCCAAACGATGGGAAATATAAATAATACTCCGTCCCTCTGCCTGAAGCTTACGGATCAGTTGAAACAGCTTTTCTGTCTCTGTTACGGTCAGCACAGATGTAGGCTCATCCATAACAATAACATTTGCATTAACCGACAACGCTTTTGCAATTTCTACAAACTGCTTCTGGGCTACACTTAAATCAGAAAGTTTCGTCTTGGGATCAAAAGTAATTCCTACTTCCTCAAGGTATCCCTGAGCTTTTGTAAGCAGCTCCTTGCTATTTATCACACCTTTTGAATTGGGGATCCTGCCAAGGAGAATATTATCTGCTATTGACAGGCAGTCAACCAGAGCCTGTTCCTGATAGATTACTGCAATCCCGTTCTTCTGGGATTTTGCAGGAGAAGAAA
This sequence comes from uncultured Blautia sp., assembly GCA_934394595.1. Classification (GTDB taxonomy): domain Bacteria; phylum Bacillota; class Clostridia; order Lachnospirales; family Lachnospiraceae; genus Blautia_A. The sequence goes on from CAKRRX010000058.1 coordinate 12,799, forward strand.
TATCTGTCAGGACTCCATTTACATAAATCTCTCCCTCATCCTTCTGATATGCACCGCCCAGGATCTTCATCAATGTAGATTTTCCAGCTCCGTTTTCTCCCAGTAGAGCATGAACTTCACCTTTTTTCATATTAAAATGTACTTGTGAGAGGGCTTTAATACCACCAAATCTCTTGCTGACATTTTTCATTTCCAGAATATACTCATTCATTCACCTACCACCTATTCTTGCATTTCGGATTTTTGCGATATACATATTGTTTTTTATGCACTTTTATGTTTTTTGTCCTAGGCTGTCTTTCAAAACATCGTACATTTTTTATATTATTTATCATATACTCATATTCATTTTGGGGAAAGGTGACAAAAGTCAGAAAAGGGGGATTATTTCCGTAGTTTCCAAACTGCCTTCTCCACCACTCTCTTTATTTTCATAATTATACGGAAAACAAACCCTGTTTCTGACTTTTGTCTTCTTTTATCAGGCAAAGATTGGTCATAAGATATTAGTACAGATAAAACAGCAGAAAGAGGTGCAAAAATGAAATCATTTGTTATTGAAAAAGATGGCAGCACAAAAATCTGTGAACTTCCAAAACCCAAGTATAATCCTAATCAGGCTCTGGTAAAGACAATTGCCTGTGGAATGTGCGGTACTGATGTTAAACTTCTGCACAAAACTTTCAAGGGCTTCCCGGAATCCGCCTATCCTGTTATTCTCGGCCATGAAGGAGTGGGCGAAATTGTGGAGGTGGGAAGTAATGTTACTTCTTTTAAGATAGGAGATAAAGTGCTTCTTCCTTTCATAGACCCTGATCCAGAACTGTATCCGGGAATGAATTCAGCCTGGGGAGCACTTAGCGAATATGCTGTTGTTTGTGATCCGAAAGCTCCATGGAAAGACGGAAATGTTCCAGATTGCGCATTTGCACAAACGGTTCTTCCATCTGACATCGATCCCGTAGATGCATCCATGATCATCACGTTCCGTGAAGTATTGAGCAATATCCGCTATTTCGGAATCCAGCCAGATGATTCTGTGGTTGTTTACGGCTGCGGACCGGTTGGATTGACTTTTATAAAATTCTTAAATCTCTGTGGTGTAGAAGAAATTACTGCGATCGATCGCCATGACCTAAAACTTGCTAACGCCAAAAGAAACGGTGCGAAACATGTCATCAACAGCAAAGAGGAAGATGTTACAGACATCGTTCGCACTCTTTATCCTTCCGGTGTCAACTTTGTCCTTGATGCCATAGGACATCCTTTTGTTGTCAATGCTGCTATGCCTTTAATTGCAGATCGTGGTGCTGTATTATGCTACGGTGTTCCGGAAAAAGAAGAAATTACAATTAATTTCAGTAAAGCAAGCTATAACTGGAGAGTCATTTATCAGCAAATGCCTTGTAAAAAAGATGAAGGCCTGGCTACGGAGCAGGTTATTGACTGGATCCGTTCCGGAAAATTAGTCTTAAAAGATTTTATATCCGATTATTTCCCATTTTCTGAATCTGTGGAAGCTTTTCAAATGCTTCTGGATCGAAAAATCCAAAAGAAGGGAATTATTGTATTCTAAACCTGGTCTTTACCAAAATACATACCTATCCACATGAAAAAGGACTGTTGCCTCAGCAAATAATTTTGCCGGGTAACAGTCCTTTTCTACTGTTAAATACCTATATAAACAAATCGCTTTTTTATAAGTCAGATGGTTTCTCCACCTGATA
>CAKRRX010000059.1 GCA_934394595.1 uncultured Blautia sp.
ACTGCAAAATCCATCCCCATCATAATATCATCTTCCTGATACAGTTCGGCCTCCGAAGGAAACAGATAAAACTCCCTGAGATATTTCTTTGCCTGCTTTACCTTCACAATGATCAGCATGCTTTCCGGTGCCGCCCCGCAAAAACCATCCTCCGGTGCATAATTTCCTCCAGCCACAGCCGCCATTCTGGTTCCATGACCATTTGTGTCTGTGGAGGGCACCAGTTCCATGGGATTCTCCGAAGCAAGAGCCTCATCAATCTGTTTTTTCCAGAAAACTCTTCCGTAAGGCACCGGTTCTTTTTCATCCCCTTCCAATGTCTGATCCCAGATACATAAAATCCTGCTGCCCAGTTCATTTTGAAAAAGAGGATTCTGATAGTCAATTCCGGAATCTATGATCCCGATCACTGTCCCGGCTCCCTTCAACTGCAGATAAGGATGCTCCAGCAGCCGTGTGATCCCGGATGCAGACAGACTTCCCTGATCCATATGGGTATAACATTTTGGAATAAAACTGTAAGAATACGTATTAAAACTTAAGTCATCCAGTTCTGCAATGGGTGCATAGACCACTCCATAAACAGAATTGATCTTCTGAAAACTAAGACCCGGGACATCGCCCAGGTCTTCATTAAAATTCCCCATATATTTTACAATAAAATCAGCATACAGCTCATTTTGAGCAGGCGACAGATCTGACATTCTTTTGCCTCCGCTTTCTTTTTCCCTAAAGCCTATGCCTGTTTTTTTCCTTTATGCCTGTTTCTGTTTTCTTCTTCCGAAAAACACAAGCAGCCCCACACCGGCAGCAAAGGTAAACAGAGAAATAAACTGGGAAGTAGAAAGAACTCCCACACTTCCCCTTGCCAGATCTCCTCTGAAAAATTCCAGTACAAACCTTCCAGCACTATAAAACAGCAGATAAAAGGCAGCTGTCATTCCATCTTTTTTCTGATGCTTCAGTATAAAAAGCAAAATTCCGTAATTGGCAAAATCCAGCACACTGGAATAGATCTGGGTAGGAATCAGTGCCACTCCGTTTGGCGCAAAGCCTGACTCATGAAAGGTAACTGAAAACACACTGTCCGTCTCTTTTCCATAACAACAGCCAGCCAGAAAGCATCCGATACGCCCAAAGCCCTGGGCAAGAGCCACAGAAGGAATCAGAGTATCAAAAAAACGGATAAACGGAAGCTGCTTAACCCTGCAATAGATCCAGGCAGTGAAAATTCCTCCAATAATCCCTCCAAACACTACAAAACCATCTGTCAGAGTGTCTCCCAGAAAGCCCGGATTCTTCAGAATGTTTTCCCATTCTGTCACCCAGTACAAAAGCTTTGCCCCAATAAAACCGCCCAGAACACACCATATCGCAAGATAAAAGACATGTTCATAAGGAAGTTTTCTCTTTTTGATTCTGTATTCTCCTGTAACATAGGCAGCCAGAATCCCAATAGCGATCATCAGGCCATATCCATACACCGTAAAAGGACCTATCTTCAGCAGCTCGTTTTTCATAAAGTCTCTCTACCTTTCACATCTATCAGCCATTTTTTCCAGAAATCCAAAAGCCTCCTGTTTGCCTGGTCATTTTTATAATTTTCGGTACTCTCCTTCGGATCACATTCCCCACAGATATCTACCTGAGAAATCTGCCCGTTTTCTGCCTGAAAACGCTCCAGCAGCTTTTCCAATCCCTCCAGCAGCTGTGTAAGCGTCATTTTTCCCTGGCTCCAGGTGGTGCTTGCATCCTGCTTACAAAGAACATCTTTGTCTATGGAAACGAACAAAGGCAGATCTGTGGGAACTTCCTCCCACCATTTTCTCATAGGAAGCTCTTCTTCCGATACATACTTTACTCCACAGCGAAAACTCTCTTCCACCTGATCATAATCTGCCTGGGGTGGCCCGATCAGATACACCTCCCTGAGATTTTCCACTTCTTCAAGGGTACTGGCGATCCATCCTCCACAGGAAAGAAGCCCTCCAAATGCAGGAAGCTGCATATCCGTGTGATGGTCAAATACCAGAAGCCGAAAAGGTTCTGTGATCTTTGCAGCCCGGATTCTGCTCATATAATGATAATTACCGGAATCAATAAAATAGATTCCTTCTGAAGGCAGATCCTCCAGTTTTTCTTTCAGTTCCTTCACTGCATCCTGATCGCAGTAACAGTTTGTGCCGGAAATTTCCTGCACATCCGCCCATACTATCTTTTCCTCTTTCCAGAACTGCTCCTCCTGATAAATTCCGGAAAAATCCAGAATCACGATCTGATCTTTCAATCTTTCCATTCCTCCAGAACTTCCTCTTCTTCCGTTTCTGACGTTTCTTCTGTCATTTTCTTTTCCGGCTCACCTTCTGGCTGCTGAAGTTGTTCCTGCGGAATCTCCTGTTTCTCTTCTTTCTCCTGTTCAGCTGGGATTACCTTATTTTCTTCCAGAGAAGCTTCTCCTTCTGAAGTTTCTGTCTCAGGAACATCTTTTCCCGCTTCTTCCTCTGACTTTTCCTGATCTTCTTCAGAATTCATCTCCAAAACAGCCCCGTCAGATACCACTTCGGTTTGCGGATATTCTTCATATATTTCTGCCTCTGCTTCTTCGTAGGGCTTGTAAGACTTATCGATTTCTTTCTTTTCCTCTTTTTCCGGAATTTCTTTCTTCATTCCATGGGATAACAGAAAATAAAAAATAATATCCACTACGCCATTTATCACAAAAATCCAGCCAGCCACCTGCATGGTAACCTTCAGCTGGGAAAAAGGATTGATAAGGATCAGCACGCCAAGCGCAACAAACAGAAGAGCTGCTGCCAGAAAAGCTTTCCAGGTTCCAACTATCCTCTTTTTCAGTTTCAGGCTTCCCCTCAGCATCCAGATACTGTCTACCAGAATAAAAGCTCCCAGTAACAGAGTCAAAAGCTTCACCACGATCTGCGGATTCATAAACAAAAAGACTCCGATCACCATTACGATCACACCGGAAAAAAGATCCAGGATCGTAGCATTTTCCTTTTCCATGACAAAAATAAACACATGGTAAAGCCCTGCTCCTATCAGAACCAGTCCAAATACTACTTTACAGAGAATATTCACAGTATTCACCGGCATCAGAGCCAGGCTCAGACCAAAAAGTATAAAGAAAACTGACGTTGGAATCTGCCCTTTCAGTACCCTGTTTTTCTTCTCTTCCTTCTTTTCATCCATAGTAATCCATTGCCTCCTGTCCTTTTTGGTCAGTATAACGCTTTTGTGCATTTTCGTCCACAAAAACCGGAAAAGTTTGTAAATTCCATCACCCATTTTTTTACTTTTTTACTTGAAGTTTTTTCATACCGTATTATAATAATGTCGAAGGAAAACGAATTTTATCTTTTTATATATCGGAGAAATGTATCTTGAAAAGTCTGAAAAATAATAAAATCATTCTTGCCGTTATCCCAGTTACCGTAGTGCTGGCTGCAGGGATAGCTTTTTTTTGCTCTCATTCCGGCAATTCATCCAGCCAATGTTCACAAAATGTAGAACGTCTCAAAGAACTGGAAACTGCTGATATCTCAGCTATTGAAGAGCAGGTCCGCAGTCTTTCCGAAAAAGACAAACCTGCAAACCGCGAACCCTCCACAGAGGAAGGTGTCCTTGGAGAAGTCCTTACTGATGTTCAGATCAAGCAGGCCTTTCAGGGCAGCGTGATCGTAGGTGATTCCATCACGGAATCCATTGCAGAATATGGATTTCTTGACACCAGTATTGTTGTTGCCAAGCTTGGACTTCGTATCGATGACGCTGATGAACAGATCAATACTGCCATCAACCTGAATCCAAGTACTTTTTTCCTGTCATTTGGTGCAAATGACCTGGAAATTTACAATGGGGATCCTACCGGATTTATTGACGCATACCGAGAAAAGGTCAATCAGATCAAAGAGGCACTTCCAGATACCCCTATTTATATCAACAGCATTCTTCCCATTCAGCAAAGTGCCATTGCAGCAAGTCCTGCACTTGCCTATTATGATACTTTTAACCAGGCACTGATTGCTTTCTGTGAAGAAAGCGGATGTACCTTTATTGACGATGCTTTCCTTGTGGACGAAAGCATGTACGAGCCAGACGGCGAGCATATGATCTACAGTTATTATCCAAAATGGCTCACTTACATGGCAGAAAGGGCAGGTCTGGTATGAAAAACATCAAAATAAACCTTACAAAGTCTCTTATCATAAAAGCTGCTATGGTACTTTTCCTTGTGATCTATCTTGGTCAGCTTTATGTTTCTGATTATGCGGCAGACATTCCCATGGAAGATATTTCGGCTGCTCTGGAAAAAGTAGATAATGTGGCTGATCTTCCTGCACAGGGTGCCAATGGACTCAGACGTTTCTATCAGCTGGATGAGGATTCCACAGCCGGCTGTTATTTTCGCAAGGCAGCTTCTCCCATGGCTGTGGAAGAGGTTTTTGTAGTAAAAGCAAACACAAGTGCTGACGCAGAAAGCTTTCTGGAACTTGCGCAGGCACATCTGGAAAGTCAGAAAAACATTTTTGAAGGTTATGGTACTGATCAGATGGCTCTCCTTGGTGAGGCTTCTGTGGAAAAGCGTGGACGCTATGTCTGGTATTTCTGCGGTGCTAATGCCGGACAACTTCGTCAGACCATTTTATCCCTGATATAGGAGAATTTGATTATGGTATTTAACAGTGTCATCTTTATTTTTTGTTTTCTCCCCATTTTCCTGCTGATCTATTACCTGGTACCCACCAGGTTCCGCAACCCGGTTCTTCTGGCAGGAAGCCTGTTCTTTTATGCCTGGGGAGATCCCACCTATCTGATCCTGATGATATTTTCCAGCTTTTTCAATTACTATATGGGAAAAGAACTGGGAACACAAGGAGAAAAGGGTCCATCCCGGAAGAAAAATCTGATCTTTGCCATTGTGATCAACCTTCTGATCCTCGGATTTTTCAAATACTGGGGATTCCTTCTGGATACCATAAACGGTATCACAGGACTTGGCTTTACTTATCCGGAACTGGCCCTTCCCATCGGCCTTTCCTTTTATACCTTCAAAAATCTGTCTTATATCCTGGATATTTACATGGGAAAGACACAGCCCTGCGAAAGCTTTTATCTTTTCGCTGTGTACAGCACCATGTTTCCCCATATGACAGCAGGTCCCATTGTCCGGTATACTGATATCAAAGAGCAGCTTACCCGCCGTTCCATCAATATCACAAGACTTGGAGCTGGTGCAGAGCTTTTTATCAAGGGACTTTCCAAAAAAGTACTCCTTGCAGATAATCTTTCTGCTCTGTACACCTCCGTTACCGCTTCCGGAACAGGTTCTTTTTTAGGTACCTGGCTCGCCATCGGAGCTTACACCCTGGAGTTATATTTTGATTTCAGCGGTTATTCTGATATGGCAATCGGTCTTGGACAGATGCTTGGTTTCAACTTCCTGAAAAACTTTGACTATCCATACATTTCCACCAGTGTTTCCGAATTCTGGCGTCGCTGGCATATGTCTCTTGGAAGCTGGTTCCGGGATTATATTTACATCCCTCTTGGTGGAAACCGTGTCTCCACTGGAAAGCATATCCGCAACATCCTTGTAGTCTGGGCGCTTACCGGACTGTGGCATGGAGCAAGCTGGAACTTTGTTCTCTGGGGTGTATACTATGGGCTTTTGCTTCTTGCAGAAAAGTTCCTGCTGAAGGGTTTTCTGGAAAAGGCTCCTTCCTGGGTGCGAAATCTCTATACCATGGCTGCAGTGATAATCGGCTGGGTATTTTTCAGCCAGACTACACCTGCTGCCATTGGAAAAATGCTTGGAGCCATGTTTGGATTCGGAGCTACCTGTTTTGCAGACAGAGCCTCTTTATACAACCTGAAATCAGGCCTGATCCTTCTGGTCATTTCCTGTGTATCCTGCAGACCAGGTCTGTATCAGCAGTTTAAGCAGCTGATCCGGCGTCATACCGTGATCGCCATTGTGATCAACGCTCTGCTGTTTTTCCTGTGTATCGCATATATGATATACAATTCCTACACACCATTTATGTATCAGCAGTTCTGACCGGAGATATACTTGCCGGTACCTGCCATTATTTGGAGGACACATGAAAAAGAATTTTGGATACCGCAATTTCTTTAAAATAACAGGAACCTTGTTTGTGCTTTTTATTCTGATTGTCCTGGTGATCAATATTATCCTCCCGGACCGTGGTTTCTCCCAGAAAGAGAATCGGGTGCTTTCATCCCGTCCGGCCTTTAGTATCAGCCAGGCCACATCAGGAAAATTTGCGGATAACTATGAAACCTATGTAAATGACCAGTTTTTTCTTCGTGACTGGTGGATCACACTTCGAGCTACCTCTCAGCGTATTATGGGAATGACAGAGGGCAACGGTGTTTTCCTTGGAAAAGATGGCTATCTCATGGAAGACTTCACAGCTCCCTCCCAGGAGCGCCTGGATCGGACCCTTAGTGCCATGACAGACTTTGCTGCAAGGCATTCAGATCTTCCCCAGTATGCCCTGATCGCACCAAATGCTGTAAACATCCTCTCAGACAAGCTTCCGGCTTTGGCTGCTGCCACAGACCAGAATCCTTATCTGGATACTACAAAAGATACTCTGGAAAAGGCTGGTGTGACCTTTGTGGATGTAAGAGATACTCTTTCTTTACATAAAGATGACGGGATTTACTATCACACAGATCATCACTGGACCACGCAGGGGGCTTACTTTGCTTACCTTACCCTGGCAAAATCACTGGGAATTGACTCTTCCCGGATTTCCTATGACAAGCTTCCTGTTTCCATGAGTTTCCAGGGAACGCTTTCCGCAAAGAGCGGATTTCGCGCTTCCGAAAAGGAAGAAATGGACGTATTTCTTCCCAGGGATGAGGTTCCTTCCTCAGTTGTCAATTATGTAGATGAACAGAAAAAAACAGCCAGCTTCTATGAGACAAGCCAGCTGGAAACCAGAGATAAATATGCCATGTTCTTTAACGGAAATCATGGAAAGGTCGTAATCTCCACTCCTGTGGAAGAAAACCGTACTCTCCTTGTGATCAAGGATTCCTATGCAAACAGCCTGGTACCTTTCCTTGCCCCTTACTACCGTAAGATCGTGCTGGTAGATCCCCGTTATTTCTATGATGATCTGGAGGAATTGATCCAGGTGGAAGATATCCAGGAAGTGCTGTATCTGTACAATGCCAATACCTTCTACAGTGATACTTCCCTGGAACTGACACTCGCCCCTTCTGAAAATATGGCAGAAAACACAGACGATACATCTGCTGCAGATACTTCTTCAGAGGACACTTCCACAGCGGATATCCAGTCATAATATGAATGCATCAAAAAAGCTGCACCAGTAGCAATTATTCAGCACTGGCTGCAGCTCTTTTTTTGCAAATTTTATTCCCCGATTTTCGTTGTTCGATAGACATGCACAAAATAAATAATCTCCACAATTGCTGTAATTCCCCAGGAGAAAATATACAGAAGATACAGAGACGGAATCGTCCTGAAGTAGGCAAATACTGTATTTACCCAGATCATTCGAAATACACAGGAACCAAGGATCACGATCACAGTAGGCACCAGGCTTTTCCCAAGGGCTCTGGATGCTGCAATGGCACTGTCCATAAATGCAGAGAATCCATAGCAATAACCCATGATCGTCAGTCGCTTCATACCAGCCTCCACCACTGCAGGATCATTGGTAAACAGCCCCAGAAACTGTCGTCCGAACAGCACCAGAACAAGTCCTCCGATCAGGCCGATCCCAAAGGAATAAGCAAGGCTGATCAGATAGCTGTTTCGCACACGTTTACGCTTTCCAGCGCCATAATTCTGCCCCATAAAGCTTCCACAGGCGGTATAAAATGCTGCCATGGAATCATATAAAAGGGCATCTGCATTTGCAGCAGCCGAGTTACCGGCAACCATAGTAGAATCAAAGGTATTCACACCGGCCTGGATAAAAAGATTTGCCAGCTGGAAGATTCCATTTTGCATTCCTGCAGGAAGACCAATCTGAATGACATATTTTGCCATTCTTTTGTCCAGCTTAAGTTCAGACAGGCGTAAGGCGTAATCTCCTCCCATTTTTGCCAGAGCTCTGAGTATCAGAATTGCAGAAATATACTGGGCAATAATACTGGCTGTGGCAACACCTGCCACGTCCATCTTACAGACGATCACAAAAAAGAGATTCAACACCACATTAATAATTCCTGCAGCAGTTAAATAATACAGAGGTTTCTTGGTATCCCCAAAAGCACTGCATACTGCATTTCCGAAATTGTACAAAGCCAGAGCAGGCATTCCAAGGAAATAGATCCGGATATAAAGAACTGCCTTGTCCAAAAGCTCCTCTTTCGTATTCATCAGTTCCAGGATTCCTTTTGAAAAAATCACCCCAAATAACAGAACGATCACACCTGCCGCCAGGCTTACCAAAAGAGATGTATGTATAGTAGCAACCGTACTTTTTTTATCTTTTGCACCGAAATATCTGGCTACCAGCACGTTGATTCCACCTGCCATACCGATCAGAATCCCGGTAAAAAGAGTGACCAGTGTAGTCGTAGACCCCACTGCCCCCAGGGATATGGAACCGGCAAACTGTCCAATCACCGCAATATCTGCCATATTAAACAACACCTGAAGAAGGTTGGTCACAACCAGAGGGATACTGAAAAACAGCATTTTACTCCAGATTGATCCTTTTGTCAGATCCTGTCTGTCTTCTTTCATCTTTCCTATACTCCTTTAATCTATACAGATTCAGCGACAAAAAAAGGCCCCTATGGACCTTTTTGCGCCATTGCTATGTGCATTATAACACTGCCGGCAGATTTTGTCATTTAGTTTTATCAATCTTTTTATTTCTCCAGAAGTTCCTCCATGGTGTGCCACCCAAGAACCGCACATTTCACCCTTGCAGGCATTTTGGCGATGTCACTAAGAGACATCGCTTCCTCAAGAGGCTCCAGTTCTTCTCCCTTTGCCTCTCCTTTTATCATTCTTGAAAAAAGGTCTGCAAGAGCAAGAGCTTCTTCCTTTGTCTTTCCAATCACCAGTTCCAGCATCATATCCACAGAGGCCTGTGAGATCGCACATCCGCTTCCTACAAAAGCACCATCTGTGATCACTCCGTTTTCTTCCTTCAGCTCCAGGATAATGTCATCTCCGCAGCTGGGATTGACTCCCTCCAGCACCAGATTGGCATCCTCCAGTTTCTTCTTGTGGACAGGATGCAGATTATGATCCGTAAGAATCTCATTATAAAACGTATTATTCATCATATCCCATCATCCTCCTGATCTTTTTTACCTCCCCGGTAAATTTTCTCACATCTTCCTCACTGTTGTAAAAAGAGATACTGGCTCTGGCTGTAACCATCACTCCAAGATGTGCCAGAAGGGGCTGCGCGCAATGATGACCAGCCCTTACATCCACATGGGCACTGTCCAAAATTGAAGCAATATCATGGGGATGTACACCGTCTATAGTAAAACTTACAATTCCATTGTGTTCCGTCGGATCTTCACTGCCGATAATATGGACATAAGGGATTTTTTTCAGTTCCTCCATAGCTATGGCAGTCAGCGTTTTTTCCTTTTCTTCTATCTTCTCAAATCCAATGGAATTGATATAATCTATGGCAGCTTTTAATCCCCAAGCTCCGCCGCCATTTACCGTTCCTGCTTCAAATTTATGAGGCAGCTGAGCATAGACAGCACTTTCCCTGGTAACACTTTCAATCATCTCTCCACCGGTAAGGAAAGGCGGCATATTTTCAAGCAGCTTTTCTTTTCCATAGAGAACTCCAATTCCCATAGGTCCCATAAGCTTATGCCCTGAAAAAGCCAGAAAATCCGCATCCATCTTCTGCACATCAATTGGAATATGGGGTGTGCTCTGGGCTGCATCTACCACAACAACGCCGCCAGCCTGATGTACCATTTTTATAATATCCTCCACCGGATTTACCCGCCCGATCACATTGGATACATGGGTGATCGCAGCCAGCTTGGTATGGGAGGTAACTGCCATCTTAACAGCTTCTTCTGTAAATCGGCCATCCATCTCACATTCCAGGAATTTCAGACTGGCACCAGTCTGTCTGGCCACCATCTGCCAGGGAAGGAGGTTGCTGTGGTGAGAATCAATTCCTACCAGGATCTCATCGCCTTTTTTCAGATTGGTAAGTCCGTAACTGTATGCCACCAAATTGATACTTTCTGTGGTATTTCTGGTAAATATGATTTCGCTGGACTTTCCTGCATGAAGGAAATCCCTCACAGCTTCTCTTGCTTCTTCATAGCACTCTGTAGCCTCCATACCAAGCTCATACAGACCTCTTAATGGATTTGCGTTGTATTTTTCGTAAAACGATTTTTCTGCCTCCAGAACAGCCTGTGGGCGCTGTGCAGTAGCTGCATTGTCCAGATATGCTACCTGGCTGTTTTTCAGAAGAGGAAAATCTTTTTTGTAATCAGTCATTGATGTTCCTCCAGATAGTTCAGTGTTTTTTCCCGCACAGAGGGTTCTCCTATCATTCCTGCTACCGCATCCAGTCTGGAACGGGCGATCAGCTTTTTGGCCTCCTCTTCCCTAAATCCACGGGACATCAGATAAAACAAAGTTTTCTCATCCAGTTCTCCAATGGAAGCGCCATGATTTCCCTCCACATCCTCTTCTGCACAGAGAATCAGGGGGATGGTCTGATTCTCTACCTCATCTCCAAGAAGCAGCACATCTTCACTTTCATTTCCTACAGCTCCCACACTGCCCTTCACAAAATCAATGGTTCCACGGAAAAGCTTGAAGGCATTCTCATTTAACACGCCATTGCTTTCCATAAGGCTCTCTGTCTTTTTGCCAAGATGACGCGCGATATAATTCATGTCCAGATGCTGGTCTTTCTCTCCCAGATAACCGATATGGGCCTTAAAAGAGCTTCTGTCCCCTTTCAATTCCACACTGGCACCAGAATAAACCTCTTTGCCTCCCAGTTCCATTTTCACCAGCTCCAGTGCTGCATTCTTTTCCAGAACACTTCCAAGATCGGAAAATACTGAAACCTGCTTTCCAAGAGTCTGCACTATAGTTACCTGGATCTTTGCATTTTCCTCGCCAAAGATCTTCAACTGCAAATAAAACGGCCTGGTTTCCTCCTCAGAAGAATTACAGTATACAGCCACATTCATCTGGCTGTTTCTTTTTGCATAAAGAAAATATCTGCCATAATGTCCGTCCGCTGTAAGATTCAAAATGACAGGTTCCGTCTTTTCTTCCTCTGTACCTTCGAGCACTGCAGCCGGAATGTTTTCCCCAAGTCCATCCATATCTTTTCCAAGTGCTGTCTCAATCTGATCAAATATTTCTTTTTCCCTTTCCCCTGCCAGATCATATTCTGCATTTCCTGCAAACTTTTCTTTGTAATTTTCCGCTTCCGGCTTTTGGATTCCCACAAGGGAAGCTTCATTCATTTTCAGCCAGTTCCACGTCCGGGATGGCAATCTGTTAATGACCATATCTGTTGTGACATTTTCTGTCATATGGTCTGATCTGTTCATTTCCTGACTCATTTTTATCTGCCTCCTTCCCGGTATCATCCGATACTGCCTTTCATTTCCAGTCTGATCAGATTATTCATTTCCACTGCATATTCCAATGGAAGTTCCCGGGAAACATTGTCTGCGAAACCACTGACGATCATTGCCCTTGCATCTTCCTCGGAAATTCCCCGGGACATCAGATAAAATACTGCATCGTCACTGATTTTTCCAATTTTTGCCTCATGTCCCACATTTGCATCTTTAGTACGGATATCCATTGCCGGAATGGTATCGGAACGGGAAATATCATCCAACATCAGAGACTGACAGGAAACCGCAGCCTTACTGTGTTTTGCACCCTTTCCAATGACTACAGAGCTTCTGAACGTGCTGATTCCACCGTCTTTTGAGATAGAACGGGTATTAATATAAGAGGAGGTATTTTCTCCGGTATGAACCACCTTAGCACCTGTATCCAGATTTTGTCCTTTTCCTGCAAAAGTAATTCCAGTAAATTCCATATGAGAATTTTTTCCTTTCAGGATTGTCATAGGATACAGATAAGAGGTGTGAGAACCAAAGGAACCGGAAACCCATTCCATGGTACCGCCTTCCTCTACAATGGCACGCTTTGTGTTTAAGTTATACATATTCTTTGACCAGTTCTCAATGGTAGAATAGCGAAGTCGGGCATTTTTTCCGACAAAAAGCTCCACACAGCCGGCATGGAGATTGGCTACGTTATATTTTGGAGCGGAACACCCTTCAATAAAATGAAGGTCAGCGCCCTCGTCTACAATAATCAGAGTATGTTCGAACTGGCCTGCTCCTGGGGCATTCAGACGAAAATATGACTGCAGTGGAATTTCCACAGAAATACCCGGCGGAACATAGACAAAAGAGCCTCCTGACCACACGGCCCCGTGAAGAGCTGCAAATTTATGGTCGTTTGGCTTTACCAGCTTCATAAAATGAGTACGGATCATATCTGCATATTCTCCGTGCATAGCACTTTCCAGATCTGTATAAACCACTCCCTGGGCAGCAACTTCCGCTTTTACATTGTGATAAACAAGCTCGGAATCATACTGGGCACCCACTCCTGCCAGAGATTTTCTTTCTGCCTGTGGAATGCCAAGCCTCTCAAAGGTATCCTTGATGTCTTCCGGAACATCTGACCATTTTGCACTCATTTTCGTATTTGGACGTACATATGTGACAATTTCATCCATATTCAGCCCGTCAATAGGCGGTCCCCAATTGGGAATTTTCATGGAATTATAGATCTGCAGAGACTGCAGACGGAAAAGCTGCATCCATGCAGGATCATTTTTTTCTTTGGAAATCTGCTCTACAATTGCCGGAGTAAGTCCTTCTTTTACTTTATATGTATCTTTTTCCTCATTTCGAAAATCATACATGCTCCGGTCAATGTCTTCCACATAAGTTTTTTCTTTCATTACCGATTCACCTCTGCCGAAGCTTCTGATATAAAGCTTTCATAACCTTCTTTGTTGATTTTATCTACCAGGGAGCCATCTCCGTTTGCCACAATATGGCCATTTATCATAACATGAGTATGATCTACATGAAGGGACTCCAGTATCCTGGTGCTGTGTGTAATGATCAGAAGTGCCCCATCTCTGTCCTTCTGATATTCTTCCACCCCTTTAGATACCAGGCGCACCGCATCTACATCAAGTCCTGAATCGGTTTCATCCAGAATGGCAAGATTTGGTCGAAGCATCATCAGCTGAAGGATTTCCGTCTTTTTCTTTTCTCCACCGGAAAATCCCACATTCAGGCTTCTTTCAGAATATGCCGGGTCCATGTCCAGGAATTTCAGATTTTTATCCAGTTCTTTTTTAAAATCCCAAAGCTTGATGTAGCTGCCTTTTCTCTGCTGAAGTGCATTTCGGATAAAGGCGGAAACTGTAAGTCCAGGTACTTCCAATGGTTCCTGGAAAGAAAGAAACATTCCTTCATTTGCACGCTTGTCTGCGGTCTCCTGGGTAATATTTTTTCCCTTGAAAAAAATGCTTCCACCTGTGATTTCATATCTTGGATTTCCCATAAGAACATAACCTAAAGTAGATTTTCCGGCTCCGTTTGGTCCCATTAATACATGAGTCTCACCTTTATGGATCTGAAGATTTATATTATGAAGAATTTCCTTTTCTTCCACTCTTGCATTTAATTGCTGTATATTAAGGATTGGTTCTGACATATTTTCCTCCTTTTGACACCTTGTAGAATAACCGTAGGCTTTCTCTTCTTCACAGGCCGATTACATCCTTTATTTCATAAGAAAGGCAGATAGTTCTATATTGAGCGTCATTTTCATAGTAAACTAATAGGTTTTATTCGGTTGTATTATAAATCTACCTATCCAATTATTCAAGAGATCAATAGAAGAATTTTCAGAAAGTTTATGAGAATATTTTTCAATAAAATTTTGCAATAAAAAAACCTTGAGTACAATACTCAAGGCTTCTCAAGAGGTGCCACCCAGATTTGAACTGGGGATAGAGGTGTTGCAGACCTTTGCCTTACCACTTGGCTATGGCACCATATTATTTAGTTCTTCGCCGAAGCGAATGACTCCAAGGGGATTTGAACCCCTGTTACCGCCGTGAAAGGGCGGTGTCTTAACCGCTTGACCATGGAGCCTTATCAAATCGGGCTTCATGCTCCGATTAAACTCCCCCTGTTGGACTCGAACCAACGACACTTCGGTTAACAGCCGAATGCTCTACCGACTGAGCTAAGGAGGAATAAAGGTTTGCACCTTCAAAACTACATACATGTTACATCCTTTGGAATACTTTGTCAAGAATCATTTTTAACCTTGCGTGAGTCCAGCGGTCACCTCGTGACTTCGTCACTCAGTGCCTTTTGCTTCGCAAATGTCCAGG
>CAKRRX010000060.1 GCA_934394595.1 uncultured Blautia sp.
CCGTCCCTGGATCAGGTGGAACAGTTTAAAGTGGATATGGCTGAATTAAGAAAGGAACTGATGTGATGGGAAAAGAAGCTTTAAGCAAGGCATTTTCTGAGATGATCCTGGAAGAAGCAAAAAAGGATCGGGATATCATTGTGGTATGTACGGATTCAAGAGGTTCTGCAAAGCTTGGAAGCTATCCGGAGGAACTTCCGGAACAGTTTGTGGAGATGGGAATTGCAGAGCAGAACAGTGTGACCGTTTCGGCAGGAATGGCTTACATGGGAAAAAAAGTATTTATTATGGGGCCTGCAAGCTTTTACAGTTCACGTGCTGCAGAGCAGATCAAGGTGGATGTGGCATATTCCCATAATAATGTGACGGTGATCGGAATCAGCGGTGGAATCAGTTACGGAGCGCTGGGCGCAACCCATCATTCCCTGCAGGATATAGCACTTATGAGGGCAATCCCGGGACTGACTGTCCTGATCCCTTCCGATGCAGTACAGATGAAAAAGATCACAAAGGAACTGCTGGAAAATCCAAGACCAGCATACATAAGGGTCGGAAGAAATCCGGTGCCGGTGATTTATGAGGAAACTGCAAAAATAGAGATCGGAAAGGCGAACTGGCTGAAAACCGGAACAGATATGGGAATCATTGTATGCGGACAGCTGGTGCATACTGCAATAGAAGCAGCAGAAGAACTGGAAAAAGAAAGAATTTTTGTTTCTGTTCTGGACATGCATACCATCAAACCTTTTGATGAGGCAGCAGTACTGGAAATGGCAGAAAAATGTGGAAGTATTCTGACACTGGAAGAACACAGCATTTACGGGGGGCTTGGTGGAATGGTAGCGGAAGCTGTGGCAAAGACAGATCCGGTTCCAGTACACATATGTGGAATCCCTGATGAAGATGTACCAAATGGTACCGATCAGGAAGTGTTCCATTATTATGGAATGGATACAGAAGGCCTGAAAGAAAAAATCAGAAAAATCCTTCAGAAAAATAAAAAAACAATGACTGCATAATGCAGCAAACAAAGGTATCAAAGTGATACGCACTTTAAAATATTTCTTCAAAATGAAAGGAGAGCAACTATGAAACGTAGAGTATTGGGGATTCTTTTAACAGCAGCAATGGTGACATCCATGACAGCAGCATCTGTAATGGCAGAGGATAGCGGCTTTAACCCGGACACAGAGACAGATACCATTACTTATGACAAGTTAGAGGAAGAGTTCGGTCCTTTATCCGACCTGGAGCTTCCGGAAGAGATTTCCATCGGCGGTATCCTGAAAAACCAGGCAAACGAATTCTGGCTTTCTCTGGGAGATGGTATGACAGCAGCTGCAGAAGAAAACGGCGCAAGCATGGACATCCAGGCAACCAGAACAGAGACAGATACAGCCGGACAGCTTTCCATTGCAGAGACCATGCTGCAGAACAATTACAATGCGCTGGTTCTTTCCCCACTTACAAATGAGTGTCTGGATACAGCTGTTGCAACAGCAAAAGATGCAGGTATCCCTATCGTAAATGCAAACTGTGAGTACATTGCAGATGCAGATGTTTTTGTAGGCGGTCTTCAGATTGAGATCGGACACAAAGCAGCAGATTATATCGCTGAAAAAATCGGGGAAAAAGGAAAGGTTGCCATTCTGGAAGGCGTTTCCGGAACCTTTACTTCTATCCAGCGTGTAAACGGATTTAATGAGCAGATCGCAAATTATCCGGATATCGAAGTAGTAGCAAGCGTACCTGGCGATTATGAGATGGAAAAAGGTATGAACGTTGCAACCGATATCCTGACACAGAATGATGACATTGATGCAATCTACTGCTGTAATGATAACATGGCTCTTGGTGCTGTTGAGGCACTTCGAAATGCAGGTAAGCTTGGTGATGTAGTGGTAATCGGTGTTGACGGAACCGGCGATGCATACAAATCCATCCATGCAGGTGAGCTGACCGCAACCGTAGACCAGTTCCCGGATACAAACGGTAGAGTAGCAGTTGAAGTTGCTTTAAGACTTCTTGGCGGACAGGAAATCCCACGTGTGGTAAGTACTCCAATTGAAGTTGTAGATGAAGAAAACGCAGCTGAATTTAATAAATAAATCTGTGAATCACCTGAAACAGTTCCATATGGGGCTGTTTCAGGTGGATGAGAAGATAAGGGTGAGAGAATGAATTTATCTAATGAAATAATCTTAAAAATGACAAATATCAGTAAACGCTTCGGAGCTGTACAGGCATTAGATAATGTTCAGTTCGAATTGCGCAAGGGAGAAGTACATGCTCTTGTAGGAGAAAACGGAGCTGGAAAAAGTACTTTTCTGAATATTATGTCAGGAACCTATCAGCAGGATACAGGAGAGATCCTCCTGAACAATGAGCCTGTGGAATTTAAGACACCATTGGCTGCAAAGGAAAAGGGAATCATAAAGGTTCATCAGGAATTACAGCTGATTCCGGAATTATCCGTTGCCCAGAATATGTTTCTGGGAAATGAAATCACAAACAGATTCGGCATGCTTGACTATAAAGAAATGGAAAAAAAGGCAAATGAAATGCTCCAGAAGCTCCATGCCGGTTTTGACAGCAGTGTGATCACAAAGACTTTAAGTACTGCACAGCAGCAGATGGTAGAAATTGCAAAGGCTTTATTTTATGATTTTAATGTGCTGGCGCTGGATGAGCCAACAGCCAGTCTGACAACCAAAGAAATCGACGAATTATTTAAAATTGTAAATGAATTGAAAAAACAGGGAAAGGCGATCATCTACATTTCCCACAGGATGGAAGAAATTTTTGATATATGTGACAGAGTGACCGTATTTAGAGATGGAAAATACATTGATACAACAGATGTTGCCAGTGTAACCAGGGCACAGCTGGTAAAAATGATGGTTGGCCGTGACATGGGAAGTGAAAATTATCATAAAGAGCAGCCTGTGCCGGAAAATACCGTTCTGGAAGTGAAAAACTTCACAGATGCCGACAATCGTTTTAGAAATATCAATTTTAAACTGAATAAAGGAGAGATACTTGGACTTGCAGGGCTGGTAGGAGCCGGAAGAACAGAGTTGGTAAGAGCTATATTTGGAGCAGATACCAGACACAGTGGAGAGATATTCCTCAATAGCAAAAAGGTGGAAATCAAATGTCCACATGATGCGATCCAAAATGGAATTATGCTGATTCCGGAAGATCGAAAAATACAGGGCTTTGTTCCAGGATTATCCAATACCGCAAATGTGGCTCTGAGCAATCTGGACAGATACAAAAAGGGGCCTGTTCTGAACTTTGGATATATGAACAAACAGGTTAAGGAACTGACCGATCAGCTGGATGTCCATCCGGCGGACAACAATCTGAAAACCAGCCAGTTAAGTGGTGGAAATCAGCAGAAGATCGTGGTGGCAAAGGCACTGAATGTGGAACCGGATATCCTGATCCTGGATGAGCCCACCAGAGGAATCGACGTAAATGCAAAGCACGAAATCTATGAACTGATCCGAAGACTTGCGGACAGTGGAAAGTCGATTATCCTGATCTCCTCAGAACTTCCGGAAGTATTGAAGATGAGTGACCGGATCCTGGTTATGTATGAGGGAAGGATGACTGGAGAACTGGATGGAAAAGAAGCAGTGGAAGACAGTGTAATGTATTATGCAGTAGGAGGCTCAGATGATGAAAAGCATATTTAAAAGTTCAGATGTAAAGAGAAAACTGGGAATTGTGGCAAGTTTACTGGTGTTGATGCTGGTATTTACCGTATTGACAAACAAGTTCCTTTCTGCTGGCAATTTCCGAAACATTTTGCAGCAGGCAGCAATTAATTTATGTGTGGCAATTGGAATGACTTTTGTTATAATTACAGGTGGAATTGATCTTTCTGTAGGATCTGTAATGGCATTGAGCGGCATGATCATGGCAATTGTGATGAATGCAGGAGTCCATCCCATTCTTGCAGTGATCCTGGGATTAGTTGTGGGAAGCCTGGCAGGCGCTTTAAACGGCGTTTTGATCGCCAAAATGCAGCTTCAGCCATTTCTGGTAACCCTTGGTACCATGAGTGCATACAGAGGACTTACCCTGATCATCTCCAACGGACTGCCTGTAAGAGGATTTTCCACAGGATATGTGCAGGTGATGAACTCCTTAAACAGCAGTGTTCCCCTTCCTGTAATCTTATCACTGGTTCTGGCATGTGTGGCATTTTTTGTACTGAAATATCTGAAATTCGGACAGTATTTATTTGCACTTGGTGGAAATGAAGAAGCAACTCGGCTTTCAGGCATCGGAACTGCGAAAATGAAGATCATGACCTATGCTTTCAGCGGCTTTTGCAGTGTACTGGCAGCCATTATCTTCCTTGGCAGACTGGGCGCAGCAGATCCACAGGCAGGCGATGGTTATGAGATGAATGCCATTGCGGCAGCTGCAATTGGAGGTGCTTCACTGGCTGGTGGAAAAGGAAGTATAGTGGGAACTATTATTGGATGTTTGATTTTACAGACCTTAAATAATGGACTGACTCTTTTGAATGTCCAATCCTTCTATCAAACCTTTGCAATCGGTATTATTGTAATCATAGCAACGATTATCGACAGATATTCATCAAAATAAAACCATTCATTTCAGAAAATGAAAGAGGAGGAATTTATCATGAGCGATTCAATCAGAAAAACATTTGAGCAGGGAAATGGAATCTTTCGTATGGTGCCGAACTTTATCCCGGTAAAATTCGGAGTGCCAGGACGTAGACTGAAAATCCATCCAGATGATTATTTTGCATACGGAGCAGATTCCGGAACTATCATGGAGCGCTGGTTCTGTGCCATCAACGGCACAAGAGTAAAAAATCCAAAACGCCCGGATCAGGGCCTGAGCTATGTACTGGGCTGTGACGGAGAGAAATTTTTGTTAAGAGATGCGGTGAAAGAATTAAAGGAAGAGCTGATTGGAGAAGAACTGCAGAATAAATATGGAACTTTCCCGGTATTTTCCAAGTTCTTTGATTATGATACACCACTGTATTTCCACTTCCATCCGGAAACCAGAAAAGCAAAGGATGTGGGTTGCGAGGCAAAGCCGGAATGTTATTATTTCCCGCCGCAGCTGAACAACCATAGTGGAAGACGTCCCTCTACATACATGGGTTTTAACCCTGAGGTAACAAAAGACGAGGTAAGAGAGTGTATTGACAATTTCAGCAAAAAGGATACTCATATTACCAGATTATCAAGAGCTTTTGACATTGAGGTGGGAACTGGATGGTACGTACCTGCTGGTGTAATTCATGCACCGGGTTCTCTTCTTACTTATGAGCCTCAATGGGGAACGGATCTGAATTGTGTTCTGGAAAATGTGGTATGCGGAGAAGTATTTGGAGAGAAGTATTTGAAGGATATCTGTCCGGAGGGTTGCGAGGATACGACAGAATACATTATGGATGCCATTGACTGGGAAGCAAACTATGATCCGAACTTTAAGGAGCATTATTTCAGACCGTCTGTACAGTTGGAATCTACACAGGACGGGCTGATTGAAAAGTGGGTATGCTACGGAAATGATTTTGTTTCCGCAAAAGAAGTGACCATTCTTCCTGGAAAAGAAATCACATTGACAGATAAGGCAGCTTACGGCTGTGTGATCGTACAGGGATTTGGTAAATTTGGTGATTTTGACGCAGAAGCTGTGAATATGATGCGTGTAGGTGACCAGACAGCTGATGAGTATTTTGTAAGTAAAGCTGCTGCACAGAAAGGTATCCGAATTTGTAACAGAAGTACAGTTGAGCCAATGGTGATTTTACAGCATTTTGGCCCGGATAATACATTTTACAATAAGTAAAAAAATCCTCATATCAGCGAAAATTAGGCTGATATGAGGATTTTTCAGTGGTGTACCATGGATCAGATAGCAGCCAGCTTCTGCAAGGCTTTCTGTGTGATCAGTTCGCAGTGTTCTCTGTAGTGAGACTCTGCAGCCAATGTGGAAGAACGGCCGGTGCCATATTCAGAGAGGATATTACAGATTTTATTGAAATCCTCAGCAGAACAGGAAGACTGATGGAGAATCAGCTGATAAAGTCCCTCCTCATCCTTGTAAAGGGTATTACGTCCTTTAAAGAAGCCGTCCAGTCCGTGGGCAGCTGCGATGACATCGTCAAGTGTATGGAAGGTATAAAGCCGAATCAGGCTGACTTGTGTCTGTGGGGATTCAGAATCTGAAGATTCCTTTGTCTGCGCTTCTTTAGTATCCTGTTTGTCTGAGAGCACTTTTTTACTTTCCTCACAGAGCTTCTGGAAGATATCGATAATGTTGTCCGCACCGTCAAAGTGGACAGCGTCTGGCTTTGCTTTTTTATAGGGGGAAAACTTGGAAAAACGTGTGTCTAGCTCTTCCGGATCTTCTACTTTGGTGATGATAAGGATGACACTTTCCGCACTTACAGGAATAGCCTCGATCATCAGAGGAATGTTGTCTGCTTCAAAACCAAACTCAATCTGTGCCTGCTGCATCATATCACGGAACAACTTCTTCGCTTTATCTGTGCCATAGGCCAGCTCGCTGATGCGGATCTGGTGACTGTCAAGGTCTTCCTTGGTGAGGGTACAGCGGATCTGTGTATCGCTGATCTTTTCAATTTTCATATTATCACATCCTATTCTTTCTGGATCGTCACCGAACAGGGAAAATTGGTGACTGTGGAATATTGCATAACTATGATTCCACATTTTATAATATATGATGAAAAAGTGCAATAGGAAAAGAAAGGCTATTTTTTTCTTTATTTATAAAATATTTCGAAAGAATGGGAAAAAAATCTTAAACCTGTGAAAATCTATTGCATTTGAAAAAAGGAATCCGTATAATGAGGACAGAAAAAGAAATCCGGCTGGTGGTTCAGATAAGATCAACCAGTAAAAGCAACTCCGTATGAAGTATTAACACAGACATCTTCGTTTTTCTACAGGCAGCGCCATTTTATCAGGCAGCATCTCTGCTGCGGCGGTGTTTATTATCCCAGAAGAGAAATGAATCCATCACCCAGATCTCTTTTTTCTGTTTTCAGGTGCTTTTTAGGTCTGAATAAAAATGGAGAAAGGAGGATAGGACACGAGACGTATATCACGATCAGGTAAGATGAATTCCCGTAAATCCCTGGAAAAAGAGCTTTCATTGTATGAAGAGCAGGGGATTTCTCTTTATCTTGACGGAGAACCCAGCAATTCCAGAACCATTGCGAGAGCCTGTCAGATCGCAGATGGCGGAGGATATATGCGGGATTATACGGAAGATGAACAAGGGCGTATCGCCCGGGTGGATTTCGATTTTGTGATCGATGAATAAGTACGATGTTAGGGTCAAAAGATCTTTTGTCCCTGATATCATAAGTACAGAAGAAGCTTCAGAAATGGAAAAGATCCTTCCGGAACAGCAGTTTCCCCTACTCATACTTTGCGAACCGGAAGGATCGGTTCCAGATTCATACCAATTCAAATGTAAACAAATTGTGAAAAGTCGAATTTTGTAACGCATTCTCCTTAAAGTATGCTATAATGAGAAACAATTGTGAGAACCTGTTTCGCAGTTTAAGACTTTTATTGAGAGGATAATCAATTTATGAAAAGAAAGAAAAGAGGGATAAATCCTGTAGTTGTGGTGGTGATTCTGATCGCACTGGTAGCGGTTATCGGAGTGGCTTCCACGCTTATCATCAGGCGCATTCCCACGAAGAAGCAGATGAATCTGACAGAATATTACGGTGAAACGTCTGATACAGAGGCAGTGATCATTATTGGAACCCAGATTCTGGACGCAAGAGCGGCAATGTCTGAAGATCAGCCATATCTTCCTCTGGATGTGGTGAACAGTTATCTGAATCAGCGTTATTACTGGGATGCCCAGGGGCAGCAGATTCTTTATGCTACACCCTCCCAGCTGGTTACAGTACCTGCTTCCACAGAGGGGGGCAGTGAAGTGTGGCTGAAGGATGATACGGTTTATCTCAGTCTTGACTTTGTTAAGGAATATACAGACTTGGATTCCTATGTGTATCAGCAACCGAACAGAATTGCTATCCAGAAGGATTTTTCCGGGGTGTCTGTTGTGACTGCGCAGAAGGATACTTATGTTCGTTACCGAGGCGGAATCAAGTCAGAAGTACTGACAAAGGTAAATAAAGGTGACAATCTGATCTTCATGGCAGAGCTTGAGAATTGGATGCAGGTAGCTACCTGGGACGGCTACATTGGCTATGTGGAGAAAAAGAGCTTAAGTGAAGTTCAGGAAATGAATCAGGACAGAGCCTTCAAAGGGGAAGAATATACTTATCTTACAATGGATCAGCCGGTGAATATGGTATGGCATCAGGTTATGTCAGCAGATGCCAATGCTGGTTTTGCAGATGCCACACAGAATATGACCGGTGTGAACGTGATCTCTCCAACCTGGTTCTATGTGCAGGATAATGCAGGAAATATTATTAATAATGCCACGGCAGATTATGTGACAGCTGCCCACGATAAGGGACTTAAGGTATGGGGGCTTGTGGATAATTTTACCCAGGACATTAGCACTTACGAGGTTCTTTCCAATACAAGCTCCAGACAGAATCTTGTGACACAGCTGGTGAATGCGGCTGTTCAGGCAGGAATTGACGGAATCAATGTGGATTTTGAGCAGCTTAGTGAGGATGTGGGAATCCATTTTCTTGAATTCTTGAGGGAACTTTCCATTGAGTGTCATAAGAATAATCTTGTGCTTTCTGTAGATAATCCGGTTCCTCAGGATTTTACCAGCCATTATGACAGGGCAGAGCAGGGACGTGTGGTAGATTATGTGATCATTATGGGATATGATGAGCATTATGTGGGATCTGAGGAAGCAGGATCGGTGGCATCCCTTCCATGGGTAGAACAGGGAATCCAGGATACCATTACAGAGGTACCTGCAGAGCGTGTGATCAATGCGGTTCCATTTTATACCAGATTGTGGAAGACTGAGGCGGGGACATTGTCCAGTGAGGCAATTGGCATGGACAAGGCACAGGAAGTGCTTACAGCTAATAATGCACAGGTTTACTGGGACAATGATGTAAGTCAGAATTATGGCTCTTATGAAAGTGACGGCTGTACTTATCAGATCTGGGTAGAGGATGCACAGTCCATAGCAGAGAAGGTGAAGCTTGTTTCCAAGTATGGTCTTGCAGGAGTGGCTGCATGGAAGCTTGGATTTGAGAACAGCGGTATCTGGCAGACCATCACAGACAATCTGAATGCAGCAAATTAATAGGATAAATACACCTTCTGGGACATATATTGAATTGTATATGCCAGGAGGTGTTTTGCTTTGAAAAAGCATTTTTTAGAAGTCCTGATGGGGTGCCTTCTTCTGATCTGCTTTTATTATCTGTCAAGGGAAGCTGCGGCAGTGGCTGTTCAGATGGATAACAGCCACCCGGTAATTGTGGTGGACAGCGGACATGGGGGAGATGACCCGGGGATGATCGGGATTGGTGGATTAAAGGAAAAGGGAATCAATCTGTCTATTGCAAAGAAATTAAAGGAAAAGCTGGAAGAAAAAAATTACAAAGTGGTACTCACAAGAGATACAGATGCCGGACTTTATGAGGAGTCTTCCAGGAATAAAAAGGCACAGGACATGCAAAAAAGAATCTCTATCCTGCAGGAAGTAAAGCCTGCACTGTGTATCAGCATCCATCAGAACAGCTACGAAAATCCAGAGGTGAAGGGACCGCAGGTATTTTATTATAAAGACTCTCTGGAAGGAGAAAAACTGGCTGCAATTCTTCAGAAAAGGCTGAACGAAGAGCTGAATATACAGCGGCCAAGGAAGGAAAAGGGAAACACCTCCTATTATCTTCTGAAACGAAGCCCCTGTGTACTGAATATTGTAGAATGCGGTTTTCTTACAAATCCGGAGGAAGCACAGTTACTTACCCAGGAAGAGTATCAGGATAAGGTGGCTGAGGCTGTTGCAGATGGGGTACAGGAGTATCTTGATGCCACTCTCAGAGAGAGCAACTGAATTTCTGAATAGACTTTTCAGAAGGGGAAGATTCTGCTATACTTGGGAAAAAGAGTGGATATTGAGGGAAAAATATGTTTGGATGGATATATCTGATTCTGGCAGTTTTTCTGGGAAGAGAGATTACCCGAAAGCTGGTGCCGGAGAACAAAATACGGGAAACAAAAGTAGCACCTTTATGGGTGACCTTTCCGGCGGCCTTTGGTGCGGGAATTCTTTTTATGACCTGGGCTGTGTATATTGCAGCCTGGTTTCTCAGTGAATGGGCAAAAGTGGAAGAGCCTCTTTGGGGAGCCAATTTGCTGGTCATGGGGATAACCGCCATCTTTTTTTGCTTCAAGCTGTGGAAAAAGTACCGAAAAAAAGCTTCTGACCTGAAAAGTACGTCAGAAAGGACTTTGCAGAAGTGGGATTCCCTTCCGAAATGGAAAGAAATGATTTTTTATCTGCTGCTTCTGTTTTTTATCAGCTGGATCATGTTTTATGTGTTTCATATTTATAATGGATATTTATATTCCGGCTTTACGGTATTTGGGGACTATGCCCCCCACACAGCGATGATGAGATCCTTTTCGCTGGGAAATAATTATCCCACGCAGTATCCTCATTTTGGAGGGGCTGATGTGAAATATCATTTTATGTTCCAGTTTCTTTCCGGAAATCTGGAATATCTGGGGATGAATCTGGATATTGCCTATAACAGTGTGAGTATTCTGTCTTTGTGGTGCTTTTTTATGATTCTCGGGGCTCTTGCAAAAAGGCTGAGTGGAAGCTTTGCTGCCAGTATCCTGTCTGTTTTATTTCTGGTATTTCGAAGCGGAACGGCATTTTTCAGGTTTGCTTACGAACATTGGCTTCAGGGAGATTTGTGGCAGACCCTGAATGAGAATACTTCGTTTATTGGATATACTACAAATGAAAACTGGGGTCTGTGGAATTTTAATGTATATCTGAATCAGCGCCACCTGGCATTTGGCCTGCTTCTTGTAGGAATGGCTTTGTGGGTATTCTGGGACTGGGTAGAGGCAGGATGTAAAAGAAAAGAAAAAAGGGGCAGATGGTTTTACAGTCTGTTTTTTACCAGGGAAGCCTGGAAAAGCAGATGCCTGGAGGATGCACTGTTGATCGGAATGATCCTTGGCCTTTGTTCTTTCTGGAATGGGGCAGCTGTGATCGGCGGACTTCTGATCCTGATGGGATTTGCTGTATTTTCAGAGGGTAAGCTGGATTACCTGCTTACAGCAGTGGTGACAGTGGTTTTCTCTATGCTGCAGTCAAAAATTTTCGTAAGAGGCAGTGTGGTCTCCCCGGCTGTTTATTTTGGCTTTCTGGCAGAGGATAAGACCCTGTCAGGTATTCTGGAATATTTATTTGAGATAAGCGGATTTGTATTTCTGGGAATTGTGGTGGCGTTATTTATCCTGAAAAGAAAAGCAGCTTCCATTGCAGTGAGCATGCTGTTTCCCACGATATTTGCATTTTTGTTTTCCCTTACTCCGGATATCAATGTGAACCACAAATATATCATGATTTCCTATGGATTTCTGACTATATTCTGGGCATGGGCTGTTGTATGGCTGTTTCGTAAAAAAATATGGGGAAAGGTACTGGCTGTTCTTCTGGCGGTTTTCCTTACTGTGAATGGTGTATATGATTTTGTGGTGATACTCAAAGACAATGACAGTGGACACCGGGTGGCAGTAAATATGGACAGCAGCCTTACGAAGTGGCTGGCAGAGAACCTAAAAAAGGATGATCTGATCCTTACCCCGGAATACAGCATGAATGAAGTGACCATGTCCGGTGTCATGATGTATCTGGGCTGGCCATATTATGCCTGGTCAGCAGGCTATGACACCAATTACAGAGCTGCGCAGGCTGTAAAGATCTATACTACAGACAGCAAAGAAGAGCTGAAGGCGCTGACTGCGCAGGAGCATATTACATACATTCTTTATGAGGAAGGAACGGAAATAGAAGGACAGCAGTGTGAGGAGAGCCTGATCCGGGAAGTTTATCCGGAAGTATACCGATCAGAAGATGGGAGAATCAGAATTTATGGAACAGAGCAGTGAGAAAAAAGAAATGGGAATAGTACAAGAGAAAAGTCAGTTCAAACAGTGGATTCCCAGAATCTTACTGGCAATTATTTTGCTGGCGTTGTCTGCGTACCTTTTGAAAGGGGATGTGTGGACTTTCTGGACCTGGTGGCTTTTGGCAGCACTTTTGGGTGTGGCAGCCATGCCTGTGACAGGAATCCTTTTTGGACGATTTGAAGATAAGGGCTGGATCTTTTCAAAGGTTCTGGCTATCGGGGCAACCGGATTTCTTACCTGGTTTCTGGTGGCTATAAAGCTTTTGCCTTTCACGTCCCTTACCTGTCTGGGAGTAGTACTGGCATGCGGCCTTTTCTGTCTTTTCCTTCAGAAAAAGCACATTGTAAAGAAAAAAGAGTGTTTTCCGGTGGGAAAGGGTAAGCTTATTTTCTGGGAGGAAGTGCTGTTTTTTGCAGCATTTCTTCTGTGGACCTATGTGGCTGGCTTTCGTCCGGCTGCCTATGGGACTGAGAAATTTATGGACTATGGCTTTATGGAAGCCATGATGAGAAGTACCACACTTCCGGCAAGGGATCTGTGGTATTCCCAGGGCCATATCAATTATTATTATGGAGGACAGTATTTTGCTGTTTTTCTTACAAAGCTTTCCCACACAAGAGTAGAGCTTACATATAATCTGATGAGAACCTTTGTGGCAGGACTTGCTTTTGCCATGCCTTTTTCCCTGGTCTATCAGATGAGTACAGACAGGATGAAGGGGCAGGAGAAAAAAGAAGGGATAAAAAGGGGGATACCCTATCTTGCAGGAATCACAGCAGGTACCGCAGTATCCATTGCCGGAAATATGCATTATGTGATCTATGCCAATATCCTTCCCTGGATTGAGAAGCTTACAGGAAAGGAGGTCAGCTCTTACTGGTTCCCGGATGCCACCAGATATATCGGCTATAATCCGTACCGGGAAGAGGACAGGACCATTCATGAATTTCCCTGTTATTCCTTTGTGCTGGGAGATCTTCATGCCCATGTGGTCAATATTATGTTTGTTCTTCTTGTGATCGGGCTTTTATATGTATGGCTGCGGGGCGTCAGAAAGAAAATCATTCCTGCAGACGCATCTATGGGAAGCAGAAAGTTCTGGAAAGAGCAGCTTCTGATGCCTCACCTTCTGATCGTGAGCGTATTGTTGGGAATGTTCCAGTGGACAAACTTCTGGGATTTTGTGATCTATTTTGTGGTGACGCTGGGAACGGTGCTGTTTGCCAATATCATTCGTTTTCAGGGAAAAATCCGCAAGATACTTGCGGTAACGCTGGCACAGATGGCAGAGACCTATGTTATTGCCTATCTTGTGATCCTTCCTTTCACCCTGCAGTTTGAGACTATGGTGGATGGCGTGGCACTGGCGAAATATCATTCTTATTTTTATCAGCTTCTGGTTTTGTGGGGGCTGCCCACTGTTTTGGTAGTCACATTTGTGATATCCATTTTGTGGGAGAAACTGAAAAAAAGAGAAAACAGAAGCCTATACCGACTGATGCGGTCTGTGCGGACAGCCGATCTGTTTGCCATTATCCTGGGGCTTTGTGCCATTGGACTGGTGGCAATCCCGGAGCTGGTATATGTAAGGGATATTTATGAAAATGGAAATGCCAGGGCAAATACCATGTTCAAGCTCACTTATCAGGCTTATATCATGTTTGCCCTGACTATGGGATACGGAATCTACCGGCTTCTGGTAGTAACAAAGCAGAAGATATTTAAAGCTATCGCCGGGATCTGCCTGTTTTTCCTGGTGTGGACAGTGGGATACTTTGGAAAGAGCGTGGATTCCTGGTTTGGAAATGTGCTGAATGTGTCCGGGTATCAGGGCCTTTACGCACTGGGATATCTGGAAACAGATTTTCCAGAGGATGTGGATGCTATTTACTGGCTGAAGAACAATGTCAAAAATGTGTCAGTGGTGCTGGAGGCAAATGGGGACAGCTATTCCGGATTTGAGAGGGTTTCCGCATCTACAGGACTGCCTACCATTCTGGGCTGGTATGTCCATGAGTGGCTCTGGCGAAATAACACAGATGACCTGAATGTAAAGCGGGATGACGTGGAAACCATCTATACCGGTACAGACCAGAATCAGATCCAGTCTCTTCTGAGAGAGTATGAGGTTTCCTATATTTTTGTAGGCTCTAAGGAAAAGGAAAAATACGAAGACAGGTTAAACAATGATATGTTGAAGAGTCTTGGAGA
>CAKRRX010000061.1 GCA_934394595.1 uncultured Blautia sp.
CAGCGTATTGCAAAGGTATCCCAGATTATCGTACCCTTTATGGCAATCTTATATGTGGTACTTGCTCTGATCATTGTGATCACAAACATTACCGCAGTTCCAGGTGCAATTGCTACTATTGTAAAAACTGCATTTAGCGGAAGCGCTCTTGCAGGCGGTGCTATGGGAACCATGATCGTTGCAATGCAAAAGGGTATCGCACGTGGTATCTTCTCCAATGAATCCGGTCTTGGTAGCGCTCCAATCGCAGCAGCTGCCGCACAGACAAAGGAGCCGGTTCGTCAGGGTCTGGTTTCCATGACCGGTACTTTTATTGATACCATCGTGATCTGTACGATGACCGGTCTTTCCATTGTGATCACCGGTACCTGGAATACAGGACTTGAAGGCGTTGCCATTACCACAGCAGCCTTCCAGAAGGGACTTCCTTTCCCGGCTCAGTTTGCATCCTTTGCACTGATGCTTTGTCTGGTATTCTTCGCATTCACCACGATCCTTGGATGGGATTACTACGGTGAGCGCTGCCTGGAGTACCTGTTCAACCGCAATATGACAGCGGTTAAGACTTACCGCTGGTTATATATCCTGTGCGTATTCTTTGGACCATACATGACTGTTGCAGCCGTATGGAACATTGCCGATATCTTCAATGCCCTGATGGCATTCCCGAACCTGATCGCATTGCTGGCATTAAGTGGTGTGGTGGTAAGAGAGACGAAGGATTTCTTTAAGAGACATAAGAATTACGAATAGAATAATGCAGCAAGGCAAAAGCCCTCAGTACTTTCTGTGCTGGGGGCTTTCGCCTGTATCTGAAATTTATTTATCGCTATAATGACCTTTACATTGCAGTACTGTAATCGTCTCATCTGAGACTTCATACACAAGACGGTCTTTCAAATTAATTCTTCTACTCCATTTTCCACATAAATCGCCGCGAAGACCTTCTGGTTCTCCTTTTCCGGTGAAAGGAGTCCTCTGTATTTCTTTTAACAATTCATTGATCTTCTTTAGTGTTTTTTTGTCTTGAATCTGCCAATATAGGTATTCTTCCCACGCAGATTCTGAAAATGAAATTTTACTCACCCGCCATTGCCTCCAACTCTTCCATTGTTTTTACTACAACTTTTCCCTGTTCCGCTTGCTTTATTGATTTATAAAGCTGTGACATATTTTTTTCGGAATAAAATGGATCAACTGGGGCTTCAATTTCAAATGGTATTTTACGCTCCCGTAGTGCTTTCTTCGTATAAATCATATAAAATGTAGAAATATTCATCCCCATTGCTTCACACATTTCATCTAATTCCCTTTTGGTTTCATCGTCCATGCGTAAACTAATTGTTGTCATGATATCACCTCTTTCATTGATAATATTAATTACATTTTACTATAATTATAATATATATGCAATCATTTGCTATATAATGTATTTATTTTTGATTAATTTTAAGAAGGTTATAGTGGAACAGAAAAAACTGTTATAATCTTGCTATTTAAGTACCTGAATGATAAAATCTAAATACAGCAAATATGTTGTATCCCTTTGTATGGAAACAATTCCGGAAAGGAGTCTGAAGCGAATGGGAATGTTTGTAAATCCTGACAATTCTGCATTTCAGGCAGCATTGAATGCAAGAATCTATGTGGACAAAAGCGGCCTGCTCAATTATACTAACAGCGTCCTTGCATCAACAGATGCATTTATATGCAACAGTCGTCCGCGCAGATTTGGGAAATCTATTACTGCCAATATGCTTACCGCTTACTATAGTAAAGGCTGTGATTCAAAAGAAATGTTTTCAAAGCTTGAGATCAGTAAAGCGGCAGATTTTGAGAAACATCTGAACAAATATGATGTAATTCACTGGGATATCCAGTGGTGTATGGAACCTGCCGGAAAACCGGAGCATATGGTTTCGTATCTTTCTCAAAAGACAATCCAGGAGCTTAAGGAATTCTATCCTGATGTTGTTGATGAAAAAAGCACTTCACTGCCAGAAACCCTGGCAAAAATTAATGCACACACTGGAAATAGATTTATTGTAATTGTAGATGAATGGGACGTTCTGATTCGTGATGAAGCTGCAAATCAAAGGGTACAGGATGAATACATCAATTTTTTGAGAGGATTGTTTAAAGGGACGGAGCCTACCAAGTATATCCAGCTTGCTTATCTGACAGGTATCCTTCCGATCAAACGGGAAAAAACACAGTCCGCTCTGAATAATTTTGATGAATTTACGATGGTCAGTCCCTCTACTCTGGCACAGTATATCGGCTTTACAGAAGATGAAGTACAAAAGCTTTCCCTGGAATACCATCAGGACTTCGATAAGGTAAAACGGTGGTATGATGGCTATTTACTGAAAGATTATCAGGTCTACAACCCAAGAGCCGTTATCAGTGTGATGCAAAAAGGAGAGTTTAAAAGCTACTGGTCTGAAACGGCTTCCTATGAGGCCATTGTACCTCTCATTAATATGAATTACGATGGTCTGAAAACTGCGATTATCGAAATGCTTTCCGGTGCAATGGTTAAGGTCAACACCGCAACTTTTAAAAATGATACCGTAAATATCCATAGCAAGGATGACGTGTTAACCTATATGATTCACCTGGGATATCTTGGATATGACCAGACAAAGAAGATGGCCTTTGTACCAAATGAAGAAATCCGGCAGGAACTGACAATTGCCGCTGAAAGCAGACCGTGGAATGAGATGATTCAATTTCAGCAAGAATCTGAAAATTTGCTCAATGCCACCCTGGACATGGACGAACTCACAGTTGCAAAACAGATTGAAAAGATACACAATGATTATGTTTCTGTCATTCAATACAACAACGAAAACTCTCTAAGCAGTGTACTGGCTCTTGCCTATTTAAGTTCAATGCAGTATTATTTTAAGCCGATTCGAGAGTTGCCTACAGGTCGTGGATTTGCAGATTTTGTATTTTTACCAAAGCCAGAATACCGAAGTGAATATCCGGCATTCATAGTTGAATTGAAATGGAATCAAAAAGTGCAGACTGCAATGCAACAAATCAAAGAGAAAAAGTATCCATCTTCCATTGAAAAATATACAGGAAACATCCTGTTAGTAGCCATCAGTTATGATAAAGTAAGTAAAGAGCATCAATGCCTGATTGAGGCTTATGAAAAGGAATAGAATATTAAGAAAGCCCCCGGTATGATTCTGTTTCATCATACTGAGGGCTCTTCTTTTTAGCCATCTACCCGATAGATTAATGTTGGAAATTCCGATCCCATGCCTTGTCCACTGTTTTCCAGCAGCACATATTTACCATCCCAGCTCTCATCAAAATTAATGGAGTTAATATCATCAAAAACAATATTTCCATGCCAGTCAATAATTCTGTCTCCACTGATGCCAGAATTTGAGTAGTGTCTGAAATGCCCTGTTGTACCAACTATATAAGGTCGTTCTGCCAGTCTACTTGTCACTTGTCCGTCTCCAGCAATCAGTGTATAAGGACCCTCTCTGGTCTCAAAGTAATCATTCTCGGTATCATACTCCAAGTAATCATTCTCGATATCACTCTCATAGGTAACGGCTCCATCTTTTCTTATGTAAGAAATGGTTCCATCTGACTTTTTCATCTTAAAATACCCCAGACTAAAAGAATAATCACGCTCATATTCGGTGGGAACAATCACATTTCCATTATAATCAAACAGTCCCATTTTATATTCACCAGATTCAAATTTCGTACCTTCTATAAGTCCCAGCTTCTCAAGCCAGATTCCCCGATTAATAAATGTGCGTGAAAATAAACACTCTTGCACTGAGAAATTTCCTGCTCCTTCAATTTTTTCTTCTGCTTTTGTGTACTCTGTGATTCCGTCAAAAACATAAGGATTAAGTGGAGATGCCACCTCCGTAAAAGAACTGTCATATGTTACAGTTTTATCATCGCTGAATTTAACATTCAGATAATCCTCTTCTGCAACAACATCGAGTTTTCCCTGGAAAACTGCCGAAATCTTCTGATCGCTGCCAACATTATAAACCGTTGTCTCTAATGTATTCCCGTTCGCATCATCTTTGTATCCCACGATCCAGTTGGCATTCAGCACCTCCAGGTAATCATATTCAAGAGGAACCACTTCGCTTCCATCCATAGCAAGTATTCCTTCTTGCCCCACAGTCGAACCATATTTTCTGGATAAAATCCAGCCATAGTCTGCACCGACTCCTACTGTATTCCCCCAGCTATTGTAATCAAAATCTGTAAGAATATTTCCCTCCAGATCCATGAGTGCATAACCGCCATCTTCGCCCTTTCTTACACAAAGTAAATCAGTTCCATATACAAATCCTTTGAGCCTAAGATCTTCATCCAATACAATCTCCCCGATTTTTGTCAGCTGTGCATCTCCTTCATACACCTTATCATTGATGTTGGCTATGTAATTTTTTCCACTTACTTCCCAGCCATTTAATAACTCTATTTTAACCTGTAACCCGTAGTTTGCAGTCAGCTCCACATCCCCGTCTGGCATGGTAAAGGATACTGTCTGAGAGGCGGTATCTGTTAATTCCAGATTTCCCCCATTCACAGACCAATCTTTAAATTCCTGATTCTCCGGTGCGGCATCTGCGGTCAGGGTTACCGTATCACCAACATGGAAGCTTCCCCCACCGGTTCCATTCTCCACTGTGACATTGTAGGAAACATCCTCATACTGGGCGCTTAAGCTCACGTCTCCGTCTGGCATGGTAAAGGATACTGTCTGAGAGGCGGTATCTGTTAATTCCAGATTTCCCCCATTCACAGACCAGCCCTTAAATTCCTGATTCTCCGGTGCGGCATCTGCCGTCAGGGTTACCGTATCACCAACATGGAAGCTTCCCCCACCGGTTCCGTTTTCCACTGTGACATTGTAGGAAATCTCTTCGTATTTTGCAGTCAGCTCCACATCTCCCTCTGGCATGGTAAACCACGCCACCTTTTGGCTGTCATCTGAAAGCTGTGCCTGTCCCTGGGTTACTTCCCAGCCTGCGAATTGATAACCATCCTCTGGTGCATCTGCTTCTGCCACAATTTTCTCATCAGGCTGATATTCTCCGGATCCACTGCCGCCATTGATCCTGACCTGATAGCTGTCAGTCTCGGAAAGGGCAGTCAGCCGTACTGCCTCTGATGGCATATCCAAAGTAAGCTCTGCTTCCTGAGACTCTTCCTCAGAAAGTGAAATTCCTTCTGCCTCCCACTTGGTAAAATGCTCTCCCTCCGGAATATCCGCATGGATTTCCACTGCTTCACCAGCCTTGTAGCTGCCGCTTCCTGTTCCGTTTTTCACAACCATCTCATAGGTTTTGGATGCCTGTACGCCGTGATAAATACCATATCCACATGCACCTGCAAGCAGAACTGCACCTACTGCAATGGCAATTTTTTTACCTGAGCCTGCGCCAGGGGCAGACTGTCTGCTTTCTTTTTTCTCTGTAGAATCCGTGTTCACAGTAGTATTCACAGAATCTGTATTTAAGCTGCTTTTTGAAATTTCCACTTTTTGGTCTTCTGTTGGCTGCAACGTTTTTGGTGTCTTTTTGGTTTCCCCCTCAGTCTTTTTTACCTGCTGCAGGGCATTATACATTTCATGCATGGTTTTGAACCGATTCTCAGGCAAATATTCGCATGCTTTTAAAATCACCTTCTGGAATTCTCTGCTTCCATTTGCAGGAGCCGGAAGAGGGTTTCCCTGCATCCGCTTCATCAGGGCATTTTCCCGGTCATTGAAGGTGATTGCCTGGGTAATCGGCGGATAAAACGGCAGACGGTTGTGATTCATCAGACGATACAACACAATTCCAAGAGAATAAATATCAATCTGGTCATTGTAAGTCTTTCCCTGATAAACCTCCGGTGCCATATAGTTTTCTGTGCCCTTTTTGGACAGGCCGCCTGTGGTCTTTTCGATGGTTCTGGCAATTCCAAAATCCCCAAGCTTGAAACGCCCCATCTGGTCTACAAAGATATTCTCCGGCTTTACATCACGGTGAACAAGCCCTCCGTCTGTGGCATATGCAAGGGCACTGCTGATCTCGCAGCCCAGACGTATCACGGTCCTTTCATCCACCGGATGTTCTGTCATCCACCTGGACAAAGGTGTAAGCAGCTCCATTTTGATCAGAATATCCCAGCCGATCTCCTCTTCATGCTCTCTCACCAGATGGTCTTCGTAAGCCACAATATTGGGATGATCCTTCAGGGAAATCATGATCCTGATCTCTCTTAAGATTTCATCTACAAATCCACGGAAATACTGGGTTACAGACACCTCGTCCATGCCCTCGCTCATGATTTCCTGTACATCTGACACGGACTTAGGGATGCGGATCACCTTCAGTGCAGCTTTCGCAGAAATAGAGTGATCATTCTTCTGGATTTCAAAAACCTTTCCTGTGGCACCTTCCCCCAGTTCCCGGGTAATGATCCAGTCATTAAACACGGAATCTCCTATTGTATAGTTCATACGCCCTTCCCCTTTATCTGAAATTCTTTCTCCCTTTTTCAGGCTTCCCCATTGTCTGAAAAAGCAAAGAAATTCATACAATAATTACCTTTTTTCATTATAACCTTTCTTGGAAATTCCTGTCAATTCCGGATTTTAGCAAGAAAGAAGTATCGTCATTTTTGCCACCAAGGCAAACACTTTTTCTCAGTTGTATGCATATATGCCTCAGTGGAAAGTTTACAACTATCTGAATTAAATTATGTAGTAACTGGGAAGCCTAATAAATGAATAAGATTATAGATTAATATATCAAACAGTTTCAATGACTTATGTGGATTTTCAGGTGAGTATGGATGGTGATTTCCATATAAGTTTCATTTTTTGTTTTATATTGTTATTTCAGTAACTTTTTTCCTTATATTGAGTATAAATATTGTATTTTTCATTTATTTGTACTATAATACATAATATAATTAATGAAGAAGGAGGCTACAAATCATGTTATGTCAGTTTTCGTTCCAAAACTTTAAATCCTACAAAGGCGAAACGACCTTGGATTTTCAGGCTGCCACACTTCCTGAATTTAGAGAAACATTGATTACCGAAGAAAAGGCAACTGATCTGTTGCCTGTAAGTGTTATATATGGGCCAAACGGAGGGGGAAAGACCAACCTTCTCCAGGCTCTTTCATGCGTAATTTCCACTATCGTAAAACCTGTACATGAGCTTGAAAAAAACCGCCAGAAATTCATCCTTCAGCAGAAGGTTGATGCAGTACCATTCCTGTTTGACCAGACCTCATCCCACGCCCCCACAGAATTCCGCATGTTCTTTAGAATTGCCCAAAATGAATACTGCTACTATATCGCCATTAAAAACGACGAGATTATTTCAGAGTCATTGTACCGTAAGTCAATCACTGGAAAGAAATCAGCGACCATATTTGAGCGTGAAGCCAATAGCATTACACTTGGCCCTTCTATAAATAAAAAAAGCATCAATACAAGTGTCAATCCCAAAATGCCATACCTTTCTTTCCTTGCCATCAACTATAATATTTCAGTTATCAGTGAAGTTATGACCTGGTTCGAGAGCTGTATTATCCGCAGCTATGCTAACCCCATAGTGGAACATCAGGTTATGCTGGCAAAAGACACTCCTTACAAAGAACAATTTATCCGTGCCCTGAATGACATGGATATTGATATTACAGACTATCGCTATGATGAGGACAGCCACCAGCTCTTTATGAAGAGAAACTTAGATTCTGTAGAATACGAACTTCCATTCTCCGAAGAATCAGATGGAACGAGAAAGCTGATTGCTGCTCTTCCAGTTATCCTGCTTGCACTCCGTGAAGGTCGCATGGTAATTATTGATGAACTAGATGCAAAACTTCATCCAAAACTTCTTAAATACGTTATTTCATTGTTTAAAGATAAAGGTATCAATAAGCATGGGGCTCAGCTTCTGTTCACCTCTCATGATATGTACACATTAAAGAACACCGTGTTTCGACGTGATGAAATCTGGTTCGCTGCTGAGAATAAAGCACACGAAAGTGAAATCTATTCCCTTCACGAAATTCGCGGTGAGGATAATGACAGAATCAAAAATACGGCAGCTTACGACAAACAATACCTCGAAGGGCGCTATGGAGCAGATCCATACCTCTCCAATATGCTAGAAGGTGGATTTTAATGAGCCTAAAGCCACTCAAAAAAAGCGACTTAGATAAAAGCTGGATGAAATCCAGACGTGACAAACCAAAGAAAATCCAGCCGGAATATCACCTTATCATAACGGAAGGAACAGACACCGAACCAGCCTATTTCGGAGCTATGAAAGAAATTATCAACAACACTTACTCCGATCATATTCAACTTTGCATCCATGGCACCGGTGATAATACCTTAAACCTTTTCCAAAAGGCCCAAAATATGGTAGCTGCCTCAGCCAATGGCTATAAGCATGTGTGGATTGTGTATGACACTGATGATTTCCCGGCAAACCACATCAATGAAACTGCCAGGCTCGCTGTTTCGGAATCAACTGAAGAGACCACTTACCATGCCATCTGGTCAAACCAGTGCATAGAATTATGGTTCCTTCTGCATTTCAGTTTTATGCAGTCCAATCTTCACAGAGCATCCTACTGGCCAAAACTCACCGAGATACTTACCACCCTTGGTTATGGTGAATATGAAAAGAACCGTACTGACATGTATCAGATTCTTTTACCATATATGGACGCTGCTATAGCAAATGCAAAAAAGCTTGACAAAATCAATGAAAGAAAGCTTCCCTCAGCTTCTGCCCCTGGAACAAAAGTATATGAACTTGTAGAAAAGTTAAAACCCTATCTGACATAAAACAAAGCCTTTTAAAACAATATCACTTCCAACAAGTTTCCATGTCTTACTTATATCCTCTTGCAACAATCCCGACTTAAGACCTGAATAAAATCTCAAACAAAAAAATCCGGCAGTAGAGAACTGTATGAACAGTTTTTACTGCCGAATTTATTTTATCCATATCTCAATAAACCTATTTTAAAGAACTTCCGGTATATTGCCGCCACATTCTACAGTGAGTCCGGATTAAACAGATCGCTGATGCTGTCGCCGTTTCTGTGAATTCCATCTACAGCAAATTCTGCCCACTCTCCGATATTGGTGGCATGATCGCCGATCCTCTCGTAGTATTTGGAAATCATCAGAAGATCCAGAACCTCATCACTTGAATACCCCATTCTGTTCATATCCAGTGCTTTTCTGATCTTGTCAAAAAGATTGTCCAGGATATCGTCACTGTCGATCACCTTTTTCGCCATATCACTTTTGCCTTCCACATAAGCAGTGACACTGTCATTTACCATATGCATAGCATGGTCTGCCATCTCCTGAAGGGGAATGGCTGTCACTGGCACGTGAACGCTTCCTGTATTCATGATCTCAGCAATGTCTGTGGCCTGGTCACCGATTCGTTCCATATCTGTCACCATCTTCAGTGCTGCGGAAATCTTACGAAGATCAGTACCCACCGGCTGCTGTTTCAGAAGAAGCTGCATACAAAGAGCTTCAATATTATGCTCTTTATCATCAATTTCTTTCTCAATTTTGGCTATATCCTTTGTTGCCGCTTCCCGTACCTCCACACTAGCCAGGATCTGGCAGGTTTTCATAATTGCCTGACTGCACAGATTTCCCATTTCCAGAACCTCGTCTGAAAGTCTGGAAAGCTTTGCGCTATACACATCTCTCATATCAACCGAACCTCCCTGTAATATACTCTTCTGTTTTCTTGTTCTGTGGTCTTGAAAACAGTTCTGTGGTATCGTTATATTCGATGATCTCACCCAGCAAAAAGAAGGCGGTTTTATCGGAAATACGGGCTGCCTGCTGCATATTGTGGGTTACGATCACAATAGTATAACGGTCTTTTAATTCCAGAGCCAGGTCCTCAATATGTGAGGTGGAAATAGGATCAAGTGCGGAAGTAGGCTCATCCATAAGAAGTACCTCCGGCTCTACTGCAAGAGCCCTTGCAATGCAAAGTCTCTGCTGCTGTCCACCGGACATTCCAAGGGCACTTTTTTTCAGGCGATCCTTTACTTCCTCCCAGATTGAAGCATTTCGAAGGGCTTTTTCCACAATGTCATCCAGTCTCTCTTTGGAGTGGATTCCATGGGTACGGGGGCCATATGCAATGTTGTCATAAATACTCATAGGGAACGGATTCGGTTTCTGGAAAACCATTCCCACACGTTTTCTTAACAGGTTTACGTCAATATCTCCGTAAATATTCTCGCCATCAAGGCGGATATCACCTGTGATCTTACATCCCTCAACCAGGTCATTCATGCGGTTTAAGGATTTCAGCAAAGTGGACTTTCCACAGCCGCTGGGACCGATGAATGCGGTGATTTTCTTTTCCGGAATATCCAGATTTATATTCTTCAGAGCATGAAACTGACTATAATACAGATCCATGTTTTTTACATCTATTTTACCCATATTCTCCTTTTGAAAAAGCCGTAGCCGCTGTATTCCTTTTTTTGCCGCCGGCTTTTTTTTGCCTTTCTTCTATATGATTTCCCAATTACAGCAGATTTATTTTTCTCCGCCGACTTTGCTTAATCTCTTTGCGCACACTCCGGATATCCAGTTGAGAACCAGAACAAATACCAGAAGGATAACAGCCGTAGCATAGGCCTGATCCATGTAGAGTCCCTCACTGGAAAGTACATACATATGTACTGCAAGGGTACGGCCTGAACCCATCAGGCTGCCCGGTACCTTTGGAACTGATCCGGCAGTGTAAATAAGAGCTGCTGTTTCACCTACAATACGTCCCGTTGCAAGCACTACACCGGATAAAATTCCAGGAATGGCACTTGGAAGTACCACCTTGAATACTGTACGAAGCTTTCCTGCCCCAAGGCCAAAAGAGGCTTCCCGGTATGCATCCGGGACACCAAGAAGTGCTTCCTCTGTAGTACGGATGATCAGTGGCAAGATCATGATAACCAAAGTCATGGCACCTGACAGAAGAGAATATCCCCAATGGATCGCAGTACTGAAAAACAGAAGTCCAAAGAGACCAAATATAATAGATGGAATTCCCTGAAGGGTTTCTGTTGTAATACGGATGATCTTTACCAGCTTGCTTCCTTTTTTTGCATACTCAACAAGGTAAATCGCTGCGAAAATACCAAAGGGTACCGCAATTACCAATGTAAGCAGGGTTATGATCAAGGTATTGATAAGTGCAGGCATAAGAGAAGCATTGTCTGAATTATATTCAAGTGCAAACAGCTCCGGACTTAAATTCCGCACACCTTTTATCAGGATAAAGCCTACAAGAAACGCCATAACTGCCACGGTAAGAATTGCGGAAAACCATACCAACAGTCTCAGGATGGCAGAACCTGGATGATCTTTCCAATAGGATATTTTACTTTTACTCATCTTCTGCTCTCCTCTTCAGGGCTGATACACAAAGGTTGATGATCAGGATAAATACGAATAATACCACACCTGTAGCAATCAGTGCTTCTCTGTGAAGATCTGTTGCATAGCCCATTTCAATAACAATATTTGCAGTCATGGTACGGAGTCCTTTGAAAAGTCCCTGAGGCATCCAGGTCTGGTTGCCGGCTACCATGATCACGGCCATGGTTTCTCCGATTGCACGTCCGATTCCAAGAACCACTCCAGCTAATACTCCTGATTTTGCAGCCGGAAAAACAGTGCCAAACACACTTCTTTCATGAGTTGCACCAAGTGCAAGTGCGCCTTCATAATAGCTAGTTGGAACGCTTTTCAAAGCCGGCTCTGCAACTCCTGTTACAGTTGGAAGGATCATAATTCCAAGAAGGACAGAAGCGGTAAGCATGGTGCTTCCGTCATGTCCTGTCAGCTGGCGGAGCAGCGGAACAAACACAGTCAGTCCGAAGAATCCATAGACAACAGAAGGGATTCCGGCCAGAAGATTTACCATTGCTTTTAATGGTCCATACAATCTTTTCGGACAATAGAAAGCCAGGAAAATTGCCAGAAGAAGAGCTGTGGGTACTCCCACTACAATTGCTCCGGCTGTTACATAGATACTTCCAAGGATAAATGGAAAAATTCCGTAAAGTCCATTGGATGGTTTCCATTTCATTCCAAACAGGAAGTCCGGCAGGCCAATCTTCGCCATTGCCGGGATTCCGTTTGCGAAAAGGAAAATACAGATTAATGCAACGGCCAGCACCGAAGTGCAGGCCGCTACAAGGAACACGATTTTCATTACTTTTTCATTCATTGATTTCATAAAGTCAGTTCCTTTTACCTTACTGTTTCGTTTTTCTTATTTTGCAAGGTCTTCCCATGTTGTGATATTGCCTGTGTAGATATCCTTAACCTGGTCACTTGTAAGCTCTTCTACGCCACTGTCATTGTTTACGATAACTGCAATACCATCTTTTGCAATTACAGTTGCGGTAAGACCAGCCTCAGTCTCGCTGTCTTTTAAGTCACGGGATGCCATACCGATATCGCAAAGACCATCAATTGCAGATGTCATACCTGTTGTGGAATCGCTCTGCTGAACCTCAATGTCTACCTTGTCATTTACTGCTTTGTAACCTTCTGCAAGCTTCTCCATAACAGGTGTTACAGAAGAGGAACCAGCTACTACAACTTTTCCTTCTACATCAGCTGCTTCGTATGCAGGTTTGTCGCCTACTGAGATGTATCCATTGTCTTCAATGATCTGCTGTCCGTCTGCACTCATAATGTAGGTAATGAAATCCTGTGCTGCCTCGCTTACATCATCTTTTGTTGCAATGTTAAATGGACGAACTACTTTGTAGTCTCCGGACTCAATATTCTCTGCGGTAGCTTCTGCTCCGTCGATCTTTACTGCTGTTACGCTGTCATCCAGGGATCCAAGGGATACATATCCGATTGCGTTCTCATCCTGGGCTACTGTGCTTAACATAACGGATGTGCTGTTTGTGATCTTTGCTGCTTCTGTTGTATTGTCTACTTTATTTCCATCTGCGTCTTTTTCTTCAATTCCAAACAGTTCAATGAATGCACCTCTTGTACCGGATCCGTCTTCTCTGGAGCAGATTGTAATATCTCCGGAAGCTGCTGCCATTGCTGTTGTTCCCATTGTTGCTACTCCTAATAATGCCGCCATTGCTACTGCTAAACCTTTTTTCATAGTTTTAAATTCTCCTTTTCTTCGCGGTCTTAATGTTTTTTATCTCTCTCGCGATTACAGGTGTATCTTACTGTCTGGATGTAAAATGCACTAGCTTTTTAATGTAAAATCACAGTAAAATATTTCAGGTCTGAAAACACTTTTCTTTACAAATTTACTTTTCGCAGCCATCCCAAAGGACTTACTTGATTCAGTTATAATAATCCTTTATAATGAAGTTATATAAATGATGTCGGAGGCAAAAGCCCCGACTAATTAAGAAAGGATCCGTTATGACCGAAGAAAAAAATGTACCCTGGCTGGACACTCCTGACCCCCAGCGTTTTATTAATAATGCAGCGAAGTTCAGCGATCTGATGATGATGTACCGATGCGCTATCCGCGAAGTACAGACCAAGCTGGAAGTTCTTGATGATGAATTTTCAGTAGAGTATAAGAGAAATCCAATCTCCTTTATTAAGACAAGAATTAAGAAACCAGAAAGTATTTACCGGAAGCTGCAGAAACTTGGATATGATTTTACCGCTGAAAATATCCAAAAACAGTTAAATGATGTGGCTGGAGTCCGGGTGGTCTGTGCGTTTATTGATGATATTTATAC
>CAKRRX010000062.1 GCA_934394595.1 uncultured Blautia sp.
TTTTTTTGTTTTTGAATAGAATGGTAAAGAAACTACTTCCATCTCTACTTTTCTGCCACGTACATCAGCGGCAAGCTTTGTTCCCACAGCAGAATATGCTTTATCTATAAGTGCCATGGCGATT
The DNA here is from genome assembly GCA_934394595.1 of uncultured Blautia sp. GTDB lineage: Bacteria > Bacillota > Clostridia > Lachnospirales > Lachnospiraceae > Blautia_A. The sequence goes on from CAKRRX010000062.1 coordinate 125, forward strand.
GGATATCCAAGATACGGTGCGTGAGTACCGGAAGTAGTCATGCCAACCTGTGTATCACCAGAGAAAACTGGCATGTGTTCTCTAACAATACCTCTGCCGGTAATCTTCAGTCCTACACGTGTCCGTGTCGGTTCACTTGCCGCCAAAGCTTCTTTTCCGATAAATTCTTCTTTTGAAAGCTTTACGCAGAAGCCAAGTCCGCTTTCCAGCGGTGTAACAGTTTCATCCATTTCATGCCCATATAAAGGCATACCTGCTTCCAGCCGCAGTGTGTCGCGGGCTCCAAGCCCACAACAGATCAATCCTTCTTCTTTTCCTGTCTCCAGAAGAAGCTCCCACATAGCAGCTGCATCTTCGGCAGCAAGATAAAGTTCATATCCTGCTGATCCGGTATATCCGGTCTTGGAAACTATGCAGCGCATACCACCGATGGTACGATCAAAACAGGCGCTATAATATTTTACCGGAAATTCGTCTTCCGGAAGAAGTTTTTTCAGAATCTCATGGGCTTTTGGCCCCTGCACAGCAATCTGGGCAACAGAATCGGAAATGTCTTTAAGTGTAGCTCCTTCAACATCCTGCTCATGAGCTTTCATCCATGCGAAGTCCTTATCCTTGTTGGCTGCATTTACTACGATAAAATAATGTTCATCTCTGACCTTATAAACGATCAGATCATCTACACAATTACCATTTTCATAGCACATAAGACTGTATCTGGCCTGACCGTCATACATATTTGTGAAATCATTGGTCAGCAGATGGTTAAGCAGCTTCAGCGCACCGGGACCTTCACAAAGGATCTCTCCCATATGAGATACATCAAAGAGACCGCAGGATTCCCGAACAGCCATATGTTCAGCAATCACACCAGTCTGGTACTGGACAGGGAGAAGATATCCTGCAAAAGGAACAATCTTGCCTCCGTGTGCCTCATGGGTTGCGTAGAGCGGGGTTGTTTTTTCCATAGGTGTATTCCTCCTTATCTGACATCAAAATGAAAAGCATAGAGATTGCGGGTAACAAAAAAAGCGCAGAACAAATAAATCATTGTTCTGCGCTCTGTCATCTTAACCTGAAAGATTACCCGAAATTCTGTTATCGGTTGCTTCTTCGGTGCAACTCTACCGTTGCTTTCCAGAGTTTCGTCGGAAACTGGTCCTTTTGCCTGAGAGTTCTTCATCCCCTTCGGCGCACATTTCGTGTCTCTCCCAGTTTCGTCATTCGATGTCTTAAATTACGCTTATACTAGCATAATTTACTAAAAATGTCAATGGAATATTTATATGTTTTATATATTTTTTCATTAATACTCATCATTTTCTTCCATGTTCTATAAAAATATACCAAAAAGTTCCGGTTTCTGAGCGCTCAAACCCAAAAGCCGGAACCTGCCGGGATGTTTTATTCATCAACCTTATAACAAACTATTTTCAGCAAAACTATTTTAGCAATTAACCGACGTTTCCTGTCATATCTACAGCTTACTGATAATCCGCCTCTTATATTCCAGAAACGCCTCTGACAGCGCAAAATCCTCTGCCCTTGGCTTCTTCTCCCTGATCACAATCTCTTCTCTGATCGTTCCCGGAGTTCCGTTCAGAATATAAATTCTGTCAGATAAAAGAATTGCTTCGTCAATGTCATGAGTGATAAACAAGGTAGACAGATCAATGTGCTGCATAATATCCAGGTACCATTTGTGTACACTTGCTTTTGTCAAAGTGTCCAACGCACTGAAGGGCTCATCCAGAAGGGCTACTCCATTGGAGCTTAAATAAGTTCGAAGCAAAGCCGCACGCTGGCGCATCCCCCCTGACAGCTGGCTTGGATACTGAAGCTGAGTACCTTCCAGCCCAAATTCTGCAAAAAGCGGATTGGCCTTTTCCCTTGCTTCAGACTTTTTCATTCCCTTCAGCAACAGGGGAAGCGCCACATTGTCGATCACCTTCTTATGAGGAAGGAGAAGATCCTTCTGCAGCATGTAACTGATACTTCCGGGGGATGAGGTCACATCCTGATCTCTCAGATAAACCTTACCCTCATCCGGAGTGATAATACCGGAAAGTACATTAAACAATGTGGTCTTTCCGGAACCGCTGACACCAAGAAGAGATACCAGCTCACCTTGCTCCAGATGAATGGAAATATCCTGGAGAACCTTTTTTTCACCATATGTTTTTGAAATATGTTCTGCTCTTAAAATTACTTTACTCTGTGACATTCTTTATTCCTTACATTACAAGCTTCCCAGATTTTTCCAAATCTTTCAAAAGCCCTCTGTTATAAATTGTCCGATACCAGTCCCTTACTGTGGCAGATAATCATTTGAAAATCCGATTCCTGTAAGGTCTTTATCGCAAAGCTGGTTCTCATACAACCATTTATAGAATGCATTCCATCTCTCAGGATCGATCACGCCCCAGCTGTCTGCATCGTCAATATATTTTGTGGAAAGAAATTCCTGGCTCTTCTTAACAAGCTCTTCTGCATCCTTCAGAGATCCTGTGTTGTCGCCATCAATAAGGAGCTGCGCTGCTTCATCCGGATTCTCTGCTGCATACTCATAGCCCTTTGCAGTCGCCTCCATAAATGCCTTTGCCTGATCCGGATTTGACTCAAGATAATCATTGTTTGCAATGATCACCGGTGTGTAATAATCAAATACAGGGTTGATGTCAGAGAATGCAAAGTAATCGCAGTCTACACCTTCCACCTCAGCATTGATTCCACCCCACCCCTGGAATACCCAGATCGCATCTGTCTGGTTTGCAGCAAGTGCTGCCGGCTCATCTGTGATGTCATTTGGAATCAGGGTAACCTGGCTGAAATCTCCGCCATCACCATTTACAACATTTTCCAGCATAGCAAGCTCAATAGGAGAATCCCATGTGGAATAGGTTTTTCCGGTAAGTCCGGCTGGTGTGTCAATTCCGTCTCCTGCTCTTGACATGATTCCGGAAGTATTGTGCTGAATGATTCCTGCAACTGCTGTGATTCCAAGAGGCTCGTCAAGTGCAAGGGAAGCTGCCATAGTATCCTGTGCCTCAATTGCAAACTGTGCCTGACCTGCCGCACACATAAGAGCTGCACCATTTTCCGGAGGCTGAACGATTTCCACGTCAAGACCAGCTTCTTCATAGTAGCCCTTTGCCTGCGCTACATAAAGTCCGGTATGGTTAGTATTTGGGGTCCAGTCAAGACAGAAAGTAATTTTCTCCTGTGCCCCATCTTCTGCGTATACACCTGTAGGTACTGCAAACACCATAGCTGCCGCTGCAACCGGTGCGATATATTTTTTCAGATTCTTATTCATGATTTTTCTCCTTTTCTACCTGCAGCCATGGCATTGTGATCCTGCTTACAATATTTACTGCCAAAAGAAGCAGCAAGCTGATGATCACAATGAAAATAATAACTGCAAACATTTTATCAAAAGCATATGCCTTTTTTACACGTGTCATGTAAACACCAAGTCCGTTAAATCCCCCCAGCCACTCAGAAACAACTGCACCGACCACTGCATAGGAAGCAGATATTTTCAGTCCTGAGAAAAAATGGGGCAAAGCGCCTGGAAATTTTACATGGCGGAAAATCTGTGCCCTGCTGGCCCCCATCGCCTTCATCAGACGGAGAGCATCCGAATCCACACTTTTGTACCCATCCAGAAGTCCGATGGTGATGGGAAAAAAGGTAGTGAGCACAACCAGTGTGATCTTTGGTGCCATTCCAAATCCCATCCACAGCACCAGGATCGGAGCAATTGCAATTGTAGGAATGGTCTGGGTAATGATCATAATCGGATAAAAGGCCTGATCCATTACGCGAAAACGATCCATCACAGTTGCAAATACAAACGCCAGTGCAATTCCGATAAGGAGTCCATAGAAAGACTCCAGAAGGGTAAATTTTGCATGGAACAATATGGTGGACAGATCTCCCACCAGAGCTTTTACCACTGCTACTGGGGATGGAAGCATATAAGAAGGAACGATACCGGTTATGCTTACCAGTTCCCAGCCCAGCAGGATAACGGCCATGGCAATGATCGGTGGGATCTTACTGGTGATGTTTGGTAACTTTCTTTTCAATGGTAAGCACATCCCCTTCTGGTTTGTAAGAGATCTTCACATATACGCTCATAGCCTTGCAGCCTGCGCGCTGTGCTACATGCTGACACTCTTTTACAATGTCCATCAGCTGATCATAGTCACCCTCGATGGTTGTCTCAAATGGTCCTACATAATAGTTCAGTCCTGTGGATTTGATGTAGTCGATCACCTCGTCTACAATACGGATTACTTCCTCTTCTTCCTGTACATTTGGCAATACCTGGATTGCTACACTTGCGTTCATTTTCTTTTCCTCCTGATTTTATCATTTGCCCGGAAAAATTGCCGGAGCCTTCAAAACCGAATAAGAACCGTCTCTTTTGAATCTGCATTTTCCGAAAAAGGAAAAGAGCATCTGCTGGTGGCGCAGATGCTCAAAAAATACAACTTTAAACACTTCCTACGCTGGCATGATCCAACAGGTTAAAAGGGTCTAAGGACTACCTTACTCTCAGCTTCTCACTCGAAACTCCCCTGGTTTTTATTCAGATTTCGTTGGTAATTATAATACACTTTCAAGATGATTACAAGACTATTTTTTCTTATAATCCGTCTTGCTGCATTTTGGCAGTCCCTTGGTATTCCATCTCATTCCCATATTCTGCCAGCTCTTGTAGCCAAAAAGGAATGCTCCGCTCTGAGCATCCAGAACATACCATTTTCCTCCGATTTTCACCTCATTCCACTGGTGACTTGGATTGATGGCTTTGGAATTTGCATGCACATAATAGCAGGGAACTCCAATGGCATCACACAGAGCCTTCATAGCTCTTGCATAGCCGGAACACTGGGCTTCCCCGTACACAAGTGCTCCCCATGCTGTATTGGCATTATTATACTGCCATCCCTTCATTGCATAAATACAGTTGCTGCGAAGGTAATTGTAGGCTGCCAGGACTTTCTGGTAATCGCTCATTCCGGCGGTGATATAATTACTCTTAAAGCTCTGTACTACCCGCTTCACCTGCAAAAGCTCGTTACTTCCAAGATATGGTCCATAAACACTGCCAGGGGAATAATTTCCCTTTACAGAAGGAGCTTTCAGACTTACCTTCTGTACTTTTGCAAAACTGCTATAGCAGGTCTTTCCTCCGACCTTACTGTATGCGCGCACCTTATACTGATAGGTTTTTCCTTTTTTTACTTTTTTATCTGTATAAGTATACGTCTTTCCTTTTTTAATGGTCTTTATTTTTTTCCATTTTCCACTGTCCTTACGGTAAATCTGATATCCCTGCGCCTTTTCACAGGGATACCATTTCAGCTTTACTGTCTTTCCATCTGTGGTGCAGCACTTGACCAGATCCGGTATCTCCAGCTTCGTCTGTGCGGATACAACATTGGAGCTGATCTGGGAGCCGTAAGCCACCCCTTCTGTAACCACCTTGTAATAGTAAGTGTGTCCCAGACTTCCGCTGTGATCCATCAGAATTACATCTACATTTTCTTCTGCATGAGGATTTTTACTGTATGCGTAGATTACGCCGCTCTTTCCTTTCTGACACCAGTAATCCGAACTGCCGGATTTCCACCATCCGCTGGAATAGCTCACCGTATCTATTTTGTGGAAAACGCCGCCCCGTGACGGATCCGAATCAGCCCGGTATACATCATAGCTGCAAATATACGTGTCCAAAACTGCATCAATTTCTACCTGGGTAGCACTTAATCCCTGGGCAGATTTCAATTCCAGCACATATTCTTCGTAATCTTCATCATATTCAGCATGTACCTGAGTAATCCCCACTGTCCAGATCAAACCCAAAAACAACAGAAACAAAAACAGCTTATTACTAAAACATGATTTTACAGTCTGTATTCTTTCCTTTTCCATAGCCACACTCTCCTTCTTTCACAGAAATCTCCTACGCATACCCCAAGAAATCATTACACTTCTGCAAACGCCGCCTTAATGCTGTCATAATGAAGAAATTTTCCCTCTGCTGCAAATTCCCGGATCTGATCTGGCGTCGCAAACATATGTCCATCCGTTTCTTCTTCCTGCAGATGAAGATCTTCCTCCTTTACATCCATCACAAAGCGATAGACATCCACAAAGTAATTGTCTCCTTCTCCCGGATTTTCCCTTTTGTAGGTGAAAAGATAGCCCCCTTGTGCTTTACTCACATCAAGACCAGTCTCTTCTTTTACTTCCCTGAGAACTGCATCATAAGAGGATTCCCCTGCCTGGGCTGCCCCACCGGAAACTTCCCACCAGCCCGGGGCCCAGGCTTTTGTCATCACTCGCTTAGTGATAAGATATGTGCCATCTGATCTTGCCACAACACCAAGGACTGTGAGATGATATTCTCCATCCTTTAAACACCAGTCATTTCGTTTCATGGTACGTCCTGTGGGTCTTTTGTTGATATCGTAAATATCCCAATATTCCATAATTCTTTTACTCCTGTTATGCTGTCTCTGTTTTCTTTATTTTAAAAGCTCTTCCACCATTTCCCTGGTAAATTCCACGCTGGAAACATGATTTACCTCAATCTGATACAGGGCATTTGCCGCAATATGTTCTGCTGCCTGCTCCAGGTCACGGATTCCTGAAGTATTGGAATAACGGGAAATTACAGCATCCAGAGCATCCTCTGTGATGATACACTCTTTTTCTTCCATTCCCATTCTTTTCAGCACCTTCGGAAGGGAGAATCTGGTAAAGATCACCTTTTTCTCTTCTGCTGTGTAATCCGGAATGTCGATCACGGCAAACCTGGACATCAAAGGGGCGCTGATCTGGTCTCTGTCATTGGCAGTGGCAATTGGATAAACACCGCCGGTAGGAATCATACATTCCATATAGTTATCTGTAAAGCCAAGGTTGTCCAGAAGTGTCAGCAGCACATCTGCAGGATTTCCATTTCCTCTTCCGGAATTTGCCTTGTCCAGTTCGTTGATGATAAATACCAGGTTCGATGCTCCTGCCATGGAAAAAGCATCCATAATAATACCTGGCTTTGCATTTGCATAGATACGAGGACTTCCGGTAAGCTGCTTGGAATCATTGATGGAACTCATATCCAACGTTGTCCACGGAAGCTTCAGGATTCTTGCAACTGCATAGGCAATCTGGGATTTACCGGTACCGGCCGGTCCAATCAGAAGAAGTCCATATGCAGGAAGTGTGTGGGTACGGTTGATCTGGATAATGGTCTCAATGATACGCTGCTTCACACGCTCCATTCCATAAAGTTCTTCATCCAGGATTCTTCTGGCTTCTACCGGATCAATGGCTTCAAAATAATGGTTCTTCCACTGGATATTCAACATAATGGAAAGAGCCCTCTGTGCATGATGGCGCTCTTCCTGGGAAACCTCGCTGGATTTTGCCACTGCAAGGTTTCTCCTTGTCCACAGACGGATATTATCTGGCAGTGTTTTTCCTGCACAGATCATAAAATCTGTAATACTCTGGATGGAAGTAAGCTTCATATCGTCGCCCACTTCTTCTGGATCCTCATCCTCCTGTCCCTCTGCCGGGGAATTGCTTTCCAGAAGCCGCTCGATCATAAACTGGAGAAATCCATCTTCTGCAGAAAGCTTGGTTCCGCCCCCAAAGGCTGTCTCACGGATACGGTATACTGCATAGCCTTCCTCTGTATTGGCACCTGACAGACGTACACTGATGCGGCTGTCTCCCAGCCATTTCAACAGGCTGGTAAACCTTGCGTCAATTTTCAGCACATCAGCAGTAAAAACTCCATCCTCTTCTTTAAATTCAAATGCAGTGCGGTTCATCGGATTGGTAAAAACACCACAGGAGTGATGTTTCCACTGTCTTTCTTTATTATCAAGTACCATGATCGGCCTGTCTGCTGAGGGCTGTGAATGGTTGCTGTAAAATACCGTATAGGTGCATTTCGCTTCTGCCTTGCTTGCAGATGCTCCACTGAAGTCAAAAACTGGCATTTCTTTTTCCTTCTTTCCTTTTTATTTCTTACTTTTTCCCTGATACTGCTAATACTATAGCAATAATTTTCTTCAATGTCCAGAAAGAATCCTTTTCCATCACTTTCAATTAAAATTCATTTTAATTTTTGAAAAAAATACTTGCCAAAACAATTTTTTTCGTGTATTCTAGTATTCGGAAAGCTTTCCAAAATGTTGATATTTACTTAACATTTGTTTTTATATATGGTTTTTAGTGCGCAGATACCATAGTCCCTCCCAAAGCTTCTAATGGAATACTGCAATCTAAAAATAAATAATCCCGGAGTCATTGTGATCTCCGGGATTTTTTTATTGAAATACACTCAGAAAAACTCATACGCAAGATATAGGCTGCAAACTGCGGACAGGTTTTCCCGACATTTTTTATTCAGCCAAAGCCAAAAGCTGTCTTCCTTCCTCCAGCCGCCCCTGAAACTGTTCATAAAAATCCTTTGTTTCTTCATAAGGCTTCATATAAAAACGGTTCACCACATACAGATTCAGATTTTTGATCAACTCCGGATCTGTAGCTTTATAAAGGATTTCCTGCACATCCAGAAGAAAATAATGCCAGTCAGCTACGAATTTTTCATACTGACGAAGCTCTGGTGTATCAATCCACTTTTTCACTTTGATCTTGCTTCTGTTTGTCTTTTTGCACTCATGAATCTGAAGAAAATACTTGAAGCCGCCATTTTCGTAGTACCGTCCAAGCGGAAACAGTCTGCAAAATCCAGGTCGAAAGGAATGAATGCTGCATCTGCCCTGTCCGTTCAAAAACACACAGCGTTCCTCTTTTCCTGCCATACAAAGATGAGGCAGAATATTTCCATCTGCCGCATCAAATTGCAAAATCCCATCTGTTACCAGCTCCTGTACACTTTTCCCAAGTCCCATACATAGCCGATTCACATCCAAAGGATCCAGCACTACGGAATCTCCCATTCCCTCACAGCAGTCATGACAGCCTGCGCAGTCCTGGCAATCTGCTTTCACCATATCATTTGCTTCATATAATTTTCCATCTGAAATTTCTTCCAAAGATACTTCTCGCCGCATAATTCACTTCCTCTTTTTGTATCCTGTTTTTTATAATTTTATTCCTGACAAAGCCTGGGCAAATGCATTGTTGATGGGCTCTTTTGCCTCTTTTTGCTGTTTTTTCAAGTAATTCTGCACATCACGTTTTCCAACGCCTGCCCCTTCCTTCTGGCGTCTTGCCTGAAATGCAGACAGCTTTTCTTTATACCCACATGCACAGACAAAGGTCTCTTCTTTTCCCTTCACATACATTTCCATACGTTTATGACACTTGGGGCATCTGGCATTTGTGGTTCTTGAAATGGTCTCACGATAACCGCATTCTCTGTCCTGACATACCAGCATTTTGCTGTTTTTTCCGTTGACAGCCAGAAGCTTCTTTCCGCAGCGTGGGCATACTTTGTTGGTAAGATTATCATGTCGGAAGGTTCCATCTCCTGATTTGATCTCATCTACAATTTCGCAGGTGTAATCCCGGATTTCATGAAGGAAATCGCTCTGACTGATCTTTCCCTTTGCGATCCTGGAAAGCTTCATCTCCCAGTCCGCTGTCAGCTCCGGCTTTTTCAGTTCCTCCGGTACCAGTTCCAGAAGCTGTTTAGCCTTTGAAGTGATATGAATCTCATTTCCTTTTTTCTCCATCATAAAGGAATGGAACAGCTTTTCAATAATATCAGCCCTTGTAGCTACTGTTCCAAGCCCACCGGTTTCCCCTATGGTCTTTACTGCTTCTTTATCCCTTGTCTCCATATATTTCACCGGATTTTCCATAGCTGCAAGAAGAGTCGCCTCTGTAAATCTTGCAGGCGGCTTGGTCTTTCCATTGTTCACAGAAGCTTTCAGAATCTTCATTTTAGTTCCGGATGTGACATCAGGAAGCCGCTGATCTTTTGGCTTCTGCTCTTCCTCCTGATCTTCTTCCTCTTCCTCATAGCTTCCTTCGTAAACCTCCCTCCAGCCCTGAGACCGGATCACCTTTCCGCTGGCAGTAAAGCTCTCTCCTGCTGCCTTTCCTTCCATTGTTACCTGTTCATATAAAAACGGTGGATATAACACTGCCAGGAATCTGCGCACTACCATATCATAAATTTTTCGCTCTTCATTTGTCATGTGATCCAACTGAACAAACTGTTCTGTGGGAATGATAGCGTGATGGTCGCTTACCTTTTTATCATCCACAAATCCGGAATTAACCTGAACTGTTTTTCCCAGAAGAATCCCCGCCAGTTTTCTGTAAGGCCCGACAGCACATGCCTTCAGTCTCTCTTTTATGGTAGGAACCACATCTTTTCCTATATATCTGGAATCGGTTCTGGGATAAGTCAGGACTTTATGATTCTCATAAAGGCGCTGCATAATATTCAGGGTTTCTTTTGCAGAAAAACCGTATTTCTGGTTTGCTTCCCTTTGAAGGGTAGTCAGGTCATACAGACCAGGAGCCATGGATTTTCTGGATTTTGTTTCCACCCTTGTCACTTCCAGTGCAGAATCCTTAAGCTTTTTGCAGATTTCTTCTGCGCGTTCTCCTGAAAAAGTACGAAAGCTTTTCGTCTTTTCATCACGCCAGGTCCATTTTATATCCTGGGTATCCACACTGATTCCATAGTAATCCTTTGGAACAAATTTCCGGATTTCTTCTTCTCTTTTTGCGATCATAGCAAGAGTTGGCGTCTGCACACGCCCGCAGGAAAGCTGGGCATTATATTTACAGGTCAGCGCCCTGGTGCCGTTCATCCCCACCAGCCAGTCTGCCTCTGCCCTTGCAGCTGCTGCCCGATACAGATTGTCATATTCATGTCCATTTTTCAGGTTGGCAAAGCCCTCTTTGATGGCTTTGTCTGTCACAGAGGAGATCCAAAGTCTCTTGATCGGCTTATGACAGCCGGACTTTTCCAGAATCCATCTTGCTACCAGTTCACCCTCACGGCCCGCATCTGTGGCTATGATGATCTCGCTGATATCCTTACGGAAAAGCTGGCTTTTTACCACAGAAAACTGTTTTCCTGTCTGGCGGATCACCACCAGCTTCATTTCCTCTGGCATCATAGGAAGTGTCTGCATCTCCCATTTTTCATATTTTTTATCGTACTCTTCCGGTGCCGCAAGAGTAACAAGATGCCCCAGAGCCCAGGTTACCACATATTTGGAGCCTTCCAGGACCCCCTGATTTTTCTGATTTGCCCCGAGAACTCTGGCAATATCCCTTGCAACTGACGGCTTTTCCGCAATTACCAATGATTTCATTTTCTTTTACCTCTGCATATTTCATGTTCACAGATTCCACGTCCCACTGCGCAGATTGCCTTGCAGCTATACTAATACAGCAGGAGTGAATGGTGTGTTCTGTTTATTATAGCATATTTAAGAATTTTTTATGATATTTTTACAAAATTAATTTGTAAAACAACACTTCCGATGGTATTATGAAAGCAACAAAAGACACAGGGAGTTATTATGTATTATTTTATTGTAAACCCCAATTCCCGTTCCGGTAAAGGCAGGCTCATCTGGGAGAATCTGTACAAGCAGCTAATGCAGCGCCAGGTTTCCTTTCAGTATTGTCTTACCAGATATTCCGGACATGCCACAGAGATTGCAGCTATGGCCTGTAGTCTTGGCACTGCATCAGACCCAATTTACCTGATTGCAGTAGGCGGGGATGGCACCATTCATGAAGTACTCACCGGGATCACAGATTTTGAACGGGTTATCTTTGGATATATTCCCACAGGTTCCGGCAATGATTTTTGCAGAAGCATGCAGCTTCCGGCAGACTCTGTCGCTGCCCTTGATTATATCCTGAGAGCAGACCGTATAGGCATTATGGATGTTCCCTTTCTTACCCGGCAGGATAAGACATCCCGTTTCGGGATCAGTGCGGGGATCGGCTATGATGCAGGTGTATGTCAGGAAGTCCTGGCTACTCCGTTAAAGAAAGTATTCAATCGTCTCCGGCTTGGCAAGCTTATTTACCTTTTCGTTGCTTTGAAGCAGCTTATTTTTATTTCTCCCGGACAGATGACCGTTACTCTTGATGGGAAGAATTCCTTTTCCTATGACCGGGTATATTTTACAGCAGTCATGAATCAGAAGTATGAAGGCGGCGGTTTTAAATTCTGCCCGGATGCACGCCCTGACGATCAATTTCTGGATGTGATCCTTGCAGAAGGTATTGGAAAACTGAAGCTTCTTTTTTGTCTGCCTACTGCTTTTTTCGGGAAACACACCCAGATCCGTGGCATACATATTTACAGATGCAAAAAAATCCATATACACAGCGAACAGCCCCTTCCCATCCACATTGACGGGGAATCCGGTGGTATTCACCGAGATTTAGCAGTATCTATCGAAAAAAAACCTTTAAAAATCATTTTACCTGTGGTATAATCTGTCCGATTTGAAAAGGAGTGAAAGATTTGATACAATTTGTTAAAAAGTATAAACATGGACTTGTCATTCTTGCATATGCCATTGTCTACCTGATATTTTTCGAATATCTGGAAAGGCAGCCTGTAAGGGGATTCCATGTAATAGACACTGTTTTCGATAATTCCATACCATTTTGTGAATACTTTATTGTTCCTTATCTGTTATGGTTTCCATATCAGGTTATTACTGTTCTGTACTTCATTTTTTGCAATAAGAATAAGAAGGAATATTATCAGCTGATTTTTAACATGATGATGGGAATGACCGTTTTTCTGATCGTATCTTATGTGTATCCCAATGTACTGCATTTAAGACCTTCAGAATTCCCAAGGGATAATGTTTTTACAGATCTGGTGCGCTGGCTGTATCGGACAGATACTCCTACCAATGTATTGCCCAGCATCCATGTTTTTAATTCCCTGGCTGTACATATGTCCCTTACCAACTGTGAAGCTCTTCGGGATCGTAAGGAAGTCAGATATGGATCTCTGGTGTTGACACTGCTGATCATCATGTCTACCATGTTCCTGAAACAACATTCTGTAATTGATGTGTGCTGTGGCGCTACACTTGCTCTTTTTGGTTATCTGTTCTTTTATCCGCAAAAAACAGGAGAAGAGATACGGAATATGGCTGTAGAAAGATTTGGAAAGAATAATCGGAGAAAGCATTTCTAAAAAAAGGCGTGGACTGCCGCAAGGCAGGACATGTCTTTTTTATGCGCCAAAAGGGAATGTATTCTCAGACAGACGCACAAGAATATGTCATGTCATTTCTATACTTGTAATAGTGTATGTAAAAAAAACTGCAACCTGGCAAAAGGAGGCGGCGGTGCTG
>CAKRRX010000063.1 GCA_934394595.1 uncultured Blautia sp.
ATCAACATTCCGATGGTCTGGAAGATCTGTACCAGCACCACCAGCAGTATCACTGTGACAAGCATGATATCCGTCTGCCAGCGGTTGTAGCCATAACGGACTGCGATATCTCCAAGTCCGCCTCCTCCTACTGTTCCTGCCATTGCAGAATAACCAAGGATGGTTCCTGTTACTATAGTGGCTCCTGAGATCAGAGAAGTTCTGGCTTCTACCAGCATAACTTTGAATACGATCCGAAGATTGCTTGCGCCCATTGATCTGGCCGCCTCGATAACCCCCGGGTCTACCTCATTGAGAGAAGACTCTACCATTCGTCCGATAAAAGGGATTGCCGCAATGGTAAGGGGTACGATAGTGGCTGTAGTTCCATAGCTTTTTCCTACCAGAAATCTGGTGAAGGGGATCAGCAGGATCAAAAGGATCAAAAATGGGATACTTCGGAAAATATTTGCAATTACATCCAGGATCTTATATAAAACTGCATTTGGCCGCAGGCCCTCTTTGTCCGATACCTTCAGCAAAATGCCAAGAGGCATTCCGAACACATATCCAAAAAAGGTAGAAAACAGGGTCATGTACAGGGTTTCCCCAACACCTGCGATAATCATATCGGTTACTTGTTTCGTCCACATAATCAGTTCGCCTCCCCAATCTCAAGTCCACGTTCTGTAAGATACGCCTTCATCTCTGGTACATGAGTGCTTCCGCTCATGAACTGAAGGATCATCTCTCCTTTGGCTACACCACCTACATTTTTGGTATCTGCCTTAAGGATATTTACCGGTTCATGGAAAGTAAGTACAAGGTTTGCAATAACTGGTTCGAATGCGGAATTTTCGGAAAATACAATTCGAATGATCTCACCGCTCTGAATTTCAGGCTGAGTAAACTTTTTACTGTCTACCTCTGAACCATTATCACGGCTGATCAGTTCCTTGGCCACCTGTGATTTTGGATGGTTGAAGATTTCCTCAACCAGTCCCTGTTCTTTTACTTCACCTTCTAACATAATTGCCACGTGAGTACAGATTTCACGGACAACTGACATCTGGTGAGTAATGATCACAATGGTAATGCCAAATTTCTCATTGATATCCTGCAAAAGTTCCAGTATGGAAGATGTGGTCTGTGGATCCAGGGCGCTTGTAGCCTCATCGCAGAGAAGGATCTGCGGATCGGACGCCAGGGCTCTGGCAATGGCCACTCTTTGTTTCTGTCCACCGGAGAGCTGTGCGGGATAAGCTTTTGCCCGATCTGCCAGTCCTACGATCTCCAGAAGCTCCATGGCTCTTTCTCTTGCTTCTTTTTTGCTCTTTCCCTGAATATATAAGGGAAAGCAGACGTTTTCCAAAACATTTTTCTGCATAAGCAAATTAAAATGCTGGAAGATCATTCCTATTTTTTCCCGCTCTTTGCGGAGTTCTTTTGCTGAAAAATCCCCAAGAGATTTCCCATCTATCAAAACTTTTCCTTCCGATGGTACTTCAAGAAAATTCATACAACGTACCAGGGTACTTTTTCCTGCACCGGACATTCCGATGATTCCGTAAATGTCTCCGGAGTCTATGGAAAGTGATACGTTTTTCAGAGCCTGTACCTGACCATCTTTGGTCTGGAAGGTTTTGCTTACATTCTGGATCAATATTGAAGACATGTCTTTCCTCTTTTCTTTTGAAGTATGTCCGAAACACACTTCAAGGTGATTCATCGTCGATACAGTTACTATAACACTTTTAGAATAGAAGTGTTAATTCTTAAAATTTAGGGCGGGCTATAGGATAAAGCTATAGCTACTGTAAAGCCTTATCCTTATATTTCGCAATTTCCTCAAGGTATTTCTGTCCCAGCTTGCTGATCGTAGTACCTTTTCGCGCCAGGTAGCCAATGGTCATCACCTCATCGGAATCCAGCTTCACAGCGCAATAGTCAGAACCGTTCAGCTCCTCGCAGATAATTCCGGAACAAAGTGTATAACCGTTCAGCCCAACCATCAGATTCAGTAAGGTAGCCCGGTCATTCGCCTTGATCAGCCGCTTGTACTCATAGGTACTTAAAACTTCCTCTGCAAAATAAAAAGAATTGTAGGTTCCCTGTTCAAAAGACAGGCAGGGGTACTCGCGAAGGTCGTCCAGAGTGATCAGCTCACGGTCTGCCAGGGGATGTCCCTTCCACATGTAAACATAAATGCTGCATTCCAGGAGTGGATGAAATTCCAGTTTAAATTCACGGAACAGCTTTTCCAGCACTTTGTGGTTGAAATCGTTGAGGTAAAGAATTCCAATCTCACTTTTAAAATCTTTTACATCTGTGATAATATCATAGGTTCTGGTCTCATGGACTGCAAACTCGTATTCATCCATTCCGAACTGTTTTACCATCTCCACAAAGGCATTTACTGCAAAGGTGTAGTGCTGCATGGAGACGCTGAATTTCTTCTTGGTACGTTCCTTGGATACGTATTTGGATTCGATCAGCGCGTACTGCTCCACTACCTGTCTGGCATAGCCCAGAAATTCCTCTCCTTCCGGAGTTACGGAAATGCCCCGGTTGGTTCTTCTGAAAAGCTCCACCCCTGTCTCTTCTTCCAGTTCTTTGATCGCAGAAGACAGACTGGGCTGAGAGATAAAAAGAGTGCGGGCAGCTTCATTCATGGAATTGGAATTGGCTACAGTGATAGCATAGCGAAGTTGTGCCAGTGTCATAAAAATCCCTCTTTTCTGTATATGGTTACTGTTTTTTATATACTTCTATTTCACAGATATGTTCCTGCGTTTTTTTGTCATAATTAATTCCAACTAACAACAGATTCCCTGTGTATTCTTCCAGACTACGGCAGTATTCCCTGTCATGAATCTGCCTGATCGCGCCCTTTGCATCCTTGTCCCATTTTAACTCTACAACCAGCGCTGGTTTGTCCGGGAAGCATTTACGAGGTATATAAACAAGATCTGCAAATCCTTTTCCGCTTGGAAATTCCCTGTATACTGTATAAAAATTGCGTGCAGCATATAACGCAAGTGAGATCGTATAACTGAGCGCATTTTCATCATTATATTGAAGATGGGAAGTCTCAAAATGCGCTTGTCTGATTCCTTCTGCCACCTGCGCTTCTCGTCCCTGCCATATAGCCAGCAACGTATCCGCTGAGTTTTTCAGTGCTTTTGATACCTCACCCCAGTTGGATACAGACACTGTATTTACATATTCAGAACGTATTTCCTCATTGGGAATAAATACTGTTTTATAGGAATACCGATATCCCAGATACCCCAGATGAATAAGAAGCGTCAGCACATCATCTTCTGTCCGAAAAGTTGTCATATCGTTGGTAAAGCTTCCAGTATTGACCAGCACCTCTTCCCCTGCGATCATACATAATATATCATCCCGAAGCCCTTCAAAATTCATGTCAATATACAGCTGTAATGCCTCAAAGGTTTCTGTCTGATTCCAGTAATTTCCCAGTTTTCCACTCCTCATACAGCTAATTACAGACTTAGGGCTGTATACAGACTGCCCTTCCTCAAAGGAATATCCATCATACCAGTTTCGGACTTCATCAATGTTCATATGATATTCCCGACAAAGCTGTTCTACTTCTTTTTCTGTAAAGCCAACGTATTCTGCCAACAGGCCGGGATCAATCATGGAAAATTCATCAAACATATTTAATGCGCTGTGTGTCCCGTATTTTTTGATTGGGAGAATCCCGGTCATATATGCAAGATAAATATATTCTTTATCTTTTAACAAATCACGCAAAAAATCAAGATATTTTTCCTGCGCCTCTCTGTCATGCTTAAATTCTCTGAAAATACAGTCCCACTCATCCACAATAACCACAAATGGACTACCTTTCTCAGCAAAAATATCCTGCATGGTTTCAGCCAGATCATGTTCGTCATACAATTCCACATCCGGATACTGCCTGATCAGCTCCCGGATCACTTTTTCTTTTACCCTTCTAAGTAATTCCTGTATGTTGGCGCTTCTGCTCAGAAATTCCTGCATATTCAGAAAAATAGTATCATATTGATTTAAATGCTTTTCAAAACTTTTATCTCTGGAAATCTCCAAGCCTGAAAACAGCTCTCTGGAATCGCAGCCTTTGCTATAATAAGCAGCAAGCATATCTGCTGCCATAGATTTTCCGAAACGCCTCGGCCTGCTTACACAGACACAGGATTGCATGGTATTTACCACACTGTTCGTATACTTTATCAATCCTGTTTTATCCACATAAATATCAGAATTCACCGCTCTCTGAAATTTATTATTCCCTGGATTCAGATAAATCCCCATAATCAGCCTTCCTTTCTTCTCGTCTAAAGAGCCTGCAAAAAGCTTCGATTTCTTTCGACCATTTTCCTACATCTCATCCAGATCCATTCTCACCCGGATTCCGTTTATTTCCACGTCCTCCATGGGAATGACCAGGCATTTCCTGCCGTCAATGATCCTGGTTTCTACCAGTTCCACCTTTTCCGGCTCCACATGGATCACCACATCCGGCGTTTTGATCTCAAACTTTCTGGTATTGGTAATATTGGAAGCCATCAGAGATGCCCTTTCCCCGGCAACAGCTTCATACTGCGCATCAAAGGTTTCCAGCTTTTCTTCCTCCACTCCACAATCTTCAAACAGGCGCTTCACCTCGGATTTCGTCAGTTCCACCGGATCCGGGGAGTCTTTTTGAGCCTCGATGATCTCATTGAGCTTTTCATGAATGTTCACCACAGTGTCATACTGACATTCCTCGCCCAGAGTCTCCTCCACAAGCATGTTGAAGGAATCCCGCTGTCCTCCGGCAGAAAGGGGCACTGTACATCCCAGTACTTCATCAATAAAAATATCGTGAAGCTGCTCTGCATTTTTTGAAAAATAAAGCAGGCCATGGATATCTGTGCTTCTGTCATTGAACTGTGGAAAAAGGAAACCGTTTTCCGGTCTTTCCACGATCCAGTCACGGATACGGTCCTGGATCTGATTTTCCTCGGCATTGTAGCAAAGCCCTGCCTTAGACAGCTTTACCGGACAAATCGTACACAGAAGATGCTCATAAATCTCCTCAGACGCGTCATCCATCTCAATGCCATCAGATGTTTTTCCAGGAATATCATAGACTGCATGGATGAGAATTATGTAATAATTTTCCGGATAATCATAGTTCTCAATAATTTTATCATAGAATTCCTCGATCAGCCCGTCATCCTTCAGCTTGCTGGCACGAAGACGCATAAGGAATTCCTGCTTGCCCCCCTCTTTTTCCTGGTCAAGGGGAAACTCCATATTCATCAGATTTTTCCCAAGGGTTCCGGAAAGAGTCTTTTTGAAAATATCAAAATATTTGAACATCTCTTCCTCGGAAAGAGAAAGAAATGCCTCTTTTAGTTCGGTTTTTTTATTTTTGTCAGCGTCCACATAACAGCCGCAGATCCTGGTAATGGCGCAATTGGCTGGTGTAAACTGTTTCTTGATCTCTGAAATTTCTTTCTTGTTCATTTGTTCTGCTCCTGATTACACATAAACTTTATAAGCGAGTCCCAAGTTCAAAAGCCTTATCATGCAAGCATAAACGGCTTTTTGACTCTGATATCATAAAAACAACAAATCATGGTTCACCGTTGTATAAAACAATTTCTTAAATTTTTCCTGATCCCGGGTCTGGCCCAGGGCCCACATCATTTTGGTCACCGAAGCTTCCAGTGTCATGTCATAGGATTCCAGCACCGGAAAGCGCTCCTTAATGATCTTTCCCACCTGGTAAACTTCCATGTCACTGCCCTCATGTGTGACCTGTGTGGCCATACACACCGGCTTTCCAGCCTGGATCCAGTGTCCGATAGCTTCCATAAAGATATCATTCTCATAATGGGGCAGCCCACCCACTCCAAAGGATTCCAGGATCAGTCCGTCATAAGATGAAAAAAGGGTATCCAGCACCTTCCCGTCTATGCCTGGAATCAGTTTCAGCAAAAAAATCTTCTGGTTCATTTCATGGTAAAATACCAGAGGCTTGGTGGAATGATCCTTATCGTCAATATAAAATACAATCTTCTGATCGTGGATGGACGCAATATCCGGATAATTAATACTGGAAAATGCATTGTAGCTTTTGGAAAATTCCTTCTTCGCCCTGGTGCCGGCGATCACTTTGCCGCCAAATACTATGGAAATCCCATGTGCCCGGTCATGAGAGGCAAAACGCAGACTATCCAGAAGATTGGACCTTGCATCTGTAATGGCAAGATCAATGGGCTTCTGTGCCCCTGTGATCACAATGGGCCGTCTGTTATTTTGAATCAGATAAGACAACGCAGCCCCTGTATACGCCATGGTGTCCGTCCCGTGGCAGATCACAAAGCCATCGTAAAATTCATATTTAGATTCAATCAGCCTTGCCAGCTTCAGCCAGTGATCTGCACATACATTGGTGCTGTCCAGTGCAAATGGCTGAACCGTATCAATGGTACAGAACTCTTTTGCCTGGGGAATATATTCCAGAAGTTCTTCTGCTGAAATCTGTGGTGCAAGTCCCTCTGAGGTATATTTGGATGCGATAGTTCCGCCTGTAGCGATCAGTAGTATTTTTTTCATAGAATTCTCCGTTCTGCTGCCAGCAAGCTACACGTCCCACTTTGCCATATATTTCGACCGAGTCCGTTTGCTACAGCAACTGACAGCACATCTTTTATGAAATATCATACGTGGACGTACTCGAAAAGTCAAGACAGATAAAAAGGCCCGCCCGGGAACAACCTGGCTGGCCTTTTCATCTGATGTATCATCTCTTATTTTTCTTATTCTACTTCATCTTCTGTCTCTGTGCTTACCTCAGCGGAATCACTACTGTCTGCCTGGGACTTATCTGTGCTGTCTGTCTTATCTGTGGCACTGCTGTCTTTTGCAGTATTTGCTTTATCTTCCGCAGTATCACCGGACTCCTCTGCTGTATCTGTCTCTTCTGCGGAAGCGTCCTCTGTGGAGTCTGTATCTACAGCCGTTTCATCTTCTGAAGCCTCATCAGATGTATCCTCAGTAGTGTCCTCACTGGTATCAGCAGTTTCCTCTGTGCTGGTATCCGCTGCAACCTCCTTGATGCTGAAGATATGGTCATCTGTGATCTCCAGAGTATCCAGAACCTTTTCATCTACGGTAATCTTTGCATCATCCAGCCATTTCTGGGTTGTCTCAGAATAATACTCGCTTCTCTTTGTATTTTCAAGGGACTCCTTCTTAGATGCTGTAGCATCATCATCTTTTACCTTATCCATGCGAAGGATATAGATATTGGTATCTGTCTCTACCAGATCACCATAAACCTCGCCGTCCTTCAGGGTTCTCAGAGCCTCCACAACAGCATCGTCATAGCTGTTGGTAATGTCCTCATCATCACTGTCATTTGTAAAAATTGTGCCTGTCAGCCCGCTGTAGGTATCGTCTACGGCCTTGGCAGTCTCGCCCATATCAGCAGTTGGATCCTCTTTCATCTTATCCAGGATCTCCTGTGCCTGCTCTTTTCTTGTGGTAATATCCTCATCTGTAAGATCCTCTCCGCTGATGGAAATACTTACATAACTGAAAGAAGACTGCTGCGCTTCCTCATCTGTGATATCCACTTCAGCCTCATTGCGGATCGGCTGATCCAATTTCTTCCGGTAAGTCTCAAGCTCAAGATAGGTCTTAACCTGATCTTCTGTCACTGCCAGCTCTTTCAGAGTCTCCTCATCATTATCTGTCATAAACTGTGCTGCTGCATCTGCAATGGCAGTTTCCTCATCAGAAGTGATCTCAACGCCATAGTCTGCCGCCTTCTCCTTCATGATATATCTCAGCTCAACCTGCTCCAGGAACTGACCCTTCGCCTGCTCTCCTGCAGTCTCCCCGGACTCCTCATCTACTACCTGACTCCATATATTATCTGCACTTCCCATAAAGCTCTTGTACATAGCAACTGTCTGCGCCTGTGAACTGCGGGCATACAGACTTAACACACCCATCGGGATATCCGTGCCATCTACTGTGGCTACAGTCTTCTCTCCATCTATCTTTTTCTCTCCACATCCGGAAAGCATTCCGATTGCCATAACACCAGCCAGTGCTGCAACGGTTGTGTTCTTCACAATTTTCTTCATCTCAATCACCAATTACCCTTTCACTGATGCGCCACTTAGGCACGCTACCAAGAGTATAAAACTTTTTTCCCATGAGGGCAAGCAAAAAGGCAAAAAAGTGGAATATTTCACAAATTTTTTCAGCCTTCCTCCACCACCAGCTCTGCCAGTTCTTTTGCAAAAACAGTCAGTGCCTGTATGATATCGCCCACTGGTGCAAAAAGAAACTTCGGCGACTTATCTGGCTTAAACTGAAGCTGTCTTCTGTATTTCGCCACAAGAGGCGGAATTCCCGCAGGATCCATCTGCGCATTTTCATAAAGAGTAATACGGATCTCTTTTTGCAGCTGCTTGATCTCTGTAATATAAGCCTGATGGGCCATGGCTTTCAGCCGTGCAATGGCCAGCAGATTCAATACTGCTTTTGGCGGTTCCCCAAAGCGGTCGATCAGCTCTTCCAGCATATCATCATACTCCTGCTGAGACTCGATTCCCGCAATTCTCTTGTAAATATCCAGCTTCTGAAACTCGTTGCTGATATAGGAATCGGGAATAAATGCATCCATAGTAAGGTCAATGGTAGTCTCAAAATCTTCCATAGTATGAATGCCTTTCGCCTCTTTTACCGCCTCACTTAGCATTTTACAGTAAAGGTCATAACCCACAGCATTCATATGTCCATGCTGTTGGGCTCCCAGAAGGTTTCCTGCCCCACGAAGCTCCAGATCCCGCATGGCGATCTTGAAACCACTTCCCAGATCTGTGAACTCCCGGATGGCAGAAAGTCTCTTTTCCGCTACTTCCCGGAGCATGGTATTTCTGCGGTACATAAGAAATGCATAGGCGGTCCTGTTTGAACGGCCAATTCTTCCCCTGAGCTGGTACAGCTGGGAAAGTCCGTATTTATCAGAATCATGGATGATCATGGTATTTACATTGGAAATATCCAGACCAGTTTCAATAATAGTAGTGGAAACCAGCACATCAATATCCCCATTGATAAAATCGTACATCACCCGTTCCAGTTCCCGCTCACTCATCTGTCCGTGTGCAAAATCCACCCGTGCATCCGGCACAAGCTTGGCGATCCGCTGAGCTACCTCATCGATGTCCGTAACCCGGTTATACACATAATAAACCTGTCCGCCTCTTCTCAGTTCCCTTCCAATGGCTTCTCTCACCGTCTCCTCATCATACTCCATGACATAAGTCTGGATAGGCATACGGTCAATAGGAGGCTCCTCCAGCACACTCATATCCCGGATTCCGATCATACTCATATGAAGGGTTCTGGGGATTGGTGTAGCAGTCAGCGTCAGAACATCAATATCCTTTTTCAGCTGTTTGATCTTTTCCTTATGGGTAACCCCAAAGCGCTGCTCCTCGTCCACGATCAGAAGACCCAGATTGCGGTATTCCACATCCTTTGACAGCACTCTGTGGGTTCCGATCACCACATCCACCTGTCCTTTTTTCAGATCCTGAATGGTCTTTTTCTGCTGGGCAGGAGTACGGAAGCGGCAGAGCAGATCCACACGCACCGGAAAATCCTTCATTCGCTGGATAAAAGTATTGTATACCTGCTGGGCCAGAATTGTAGTTGGAACCAGGTAAACTACCTGGCGGCTCTCCTGCACTTCCTTAAAAGCCGCACGAAGGGCGATTTCTGTCTTTCCATAGCCCACATCCCCACAGACCAGACGATCCATGATCTTGGTGCTCTCCATGTCTTTTTTGGTATCTTCAATGGCATTCAGCTGGTCTTCTGTCTCCTCATAAGGAAACATTTCCTCAAATTCCCGCTGCCACACGGTATCCGGCCCACAGACATAGCCTTCTTTTTCCTGGCGTACTGCATACAGCTCCACCAGCTCTTTTGCAATATTTTTTACTGCCCCCTTTACCTTTGACTTGGTACGGTTCCACTCCTGGGTACCAAGCTTATTCAGCTTCGGTGTTTTTGCCGTGTCTGCACCGGAATATTTCTGCAGGGCATCCAGCTGCGTAGCCAAAATATAGAGATTGCTTCCATCCCGGTACTCGATCTTGATGTAATCCTTTACGATCTTATCTACCTCAACCTTCTCGATACCGCGGTAAATACCAAGTCCATGTTTTTCATGAACTACATAATCCCCGATAGAAAGCTCTGCAAAGTCCTGGATCCGCTTTCCATTATAGGTTTTCTTCTTTTTCTTTTTTTTCTGCTCCTGGCCAAAGATATCGGTCTCTGTGATCACGGCAAATTTGATCAGGGGATACTCAAAGCCTTTTCTGGCATGGCCATACATTACCACGATTTCACCGGGATTTATTACCTGGTCATAATCCTGCCGGTAAACAGCGGTCAGCTCCTGATCCTGCAGATCCTTCGCCAGACGCTCTGCCCTTGTGCGGGAACCGGAAAGCAAAGCCACCTGATAGCCCTGTTTTTTATACTTTTTCAGATCCTTTACCAAAAGCTCGAAACTGCTGTTGTAGGATGTGACGCTCTGCACCGGAAGATTGAATTTATCCGGAGAAAAATTCCAGCCTGCAGCCCCTGGCTCCAAGGCAGACAAAGAGATGGCAGATCTTGAATTCAAGCTTTTCTGCACCTTCGAAAATTCGCACAGCCACTGTACAGGAAGATCCTGCTCTCCTTTTTCTTCCCTGTGCATACGGCTCTGTCTGTATTCCTCTTCCACTCCCTGCCCGTTTTCCACAATACGGTTGGGTTCATCCAGAAACAACAGCGTCTTTTCTTCTGGAAAATAATCCGGGAAAGACACCATTTTCTTCTCATCTGTCCACTCTACTGCCGGATAGATAGAAATTTCATCCAGATTTTCCAGAGATCTCTGGCTCTCTGCGTCAAAGCTTCGGATAGAATCCACCTCGTCTCCCCACAGCTCCATACGCCACGGATTTTCCTCTGTCAGACAGTAAATATCCACAATACCGCCTCGAACAGAAAACTGCCCCGGCATTTCCACCTGTCCCACGCGCTCATATCCAAGGGAAACCAGCGCTTTTTTCAGCATATCCATGTTTACAACACTGTCTGCGTAAAAATGAAGGACTTTTTTCTTAATTTCCTCCAGGGGCATCAGGTAATCCATACATCCGTCAATGCTGGTCACAACTGTTATTCCTTCCTGTTCCAGAAGCGCTTTCACCACACACATTCTCTGACGGATCAGCAGATTTCCCTGAATATCAGCCTGGAAGAACAGCAGATCCTTCGCCGGATAAAAAAACGTCTTTTTGTCATAAAAACGCAGGTCTTCACAGATTTCCTTTGCCTGGCGCTCATCCCCTGCGATCACAAGACGCCAGGGAGCTTTCCCGGAAAGCCCATGTATGAGATGCGCTTTCTGGGATTCCAGACAGCCGGTGATCTGTATGATCCCCTGCTTTTTTTCCATACTTTTCTCGATTTCCTCAAATTCCGCCATTTCTTTCAGCGGCTGGGTAAATGAAAGCATAGATTCCCTCCTAGTCTAAAAAGAAGCCCAGTATCGATCAACTGGACTTCTTTCTGTTGTACTCATTCATAGCCGCATCCGGGCCATCTGTTATGATTTTTTCCACAGCATCTGCTGCTCTTTCGATTGCATCATCCACAAGCTCCCGCTCCTGCTGTGTAAAGTGTCCAAGAACATGATCTGCAAGATCCCATCCTTTTGGTTTTGCTCCTACGCCAACCTTCACACGGACAAATTTCTGCGTACCAAGTCTGCCGATAATGTCTTTCAGCCCATTATGACCGCCTGCACTTCCCTGCTTGCGGATGCGCAGCTGGCCCGGATCCAGGTCAATGTCATCCTGGATCACAATCAGCTCTGTTTCCGGATCGATCTTGAAATAGGCTGCCATTTCCTGTACCGGACCTCCGCTAAGATTCATGAAGGAAAGAGGCTTCATGAAGATCACCTTTTCCCCGCCAATAAATCCGGAGCCATACATTGCATTAAATTTTACGCCGCCCTGGGGAATCTTATGTCTTTCCACCAGAACATCTATCGTATCAAAACCCATATTGTGACGGGTTGCCTCATACTGCCTCCCGGGGTTTCCCAATCCCACAACTAAATACATGATTCTTTTCCTTTATCAGTTAAAATATACCATCTCGTCTGCCAGTGGCTCACAGGGACTTACATTCTCTGCATAGAGTACGATTCCCTCGCCCTGGTATTCAGTACGGTTCTCATATGCTGCTTTTGCAGTCACTTCCACCCATTCACCCTGTTTCAGCTTCGGTGCATAGGCACTTTTGCAGATGTAGCCAAGAAAAGAGGTGTCATCTGCGCAGCAGGTCATGGCAGTACGTCCCGGGATAAAGAATTTGCTTCCCATTCCTCTTGGCCGTCTTGCACGTGCTTTAAAGCGCAGTGTTTTTCCCACATAACGATCCGGGTGATCCATAGCATCCACAAACCAGATTCCATAGTCTTCCGGCGGTATATCCACAATATCTGCATCCAGGTCAAATGGCATCTGATCTGCAAAGATGTCCTCCATCTCACCTTCCTCATCTTCAAAAATGACCTCGGCGCTTGGGTTTACTACCTTGATGCTTCTGCGGAAGTTTGCAAGAGGATCTTCTTTTTTGCAGCGGTTAAATACTACCATATCTGCATTGCGGACCATATCCATGAAAATGGACTTCATATTCTGCATGTATACCTGGAATGTACTTGCGTCCACACAGGTAATATGCTGCTCTACGCCCCAGCCGGAAGGAAGTTTCATTTCCTCAAACTTGCTTACCAGCCACATTCCATTATACTCCATTACCACACGCTCCGGCTGATGGATAATATCCAGTGCCTGAAGGCGTTCCGGAGTAAAATCTTCTTCTTTTTCGATGACTTCTACTACAATATTTGCTTTTGCAAGAGCATCCTCATCGTACTCTTCTTCCCCCTCTTCACAGAGGATGAGAAGGGTCTTTCCTTCAATGCGGAAATAATCCTGCTGCAGGGTAAAGCTCAGGAAAGAGGTCTTTCCGCTTTCCAAAAACCCTGTGATCAGATAAATCGGTACTGTAATTTCATCCATGGTACCGGTACCTCCCTTGTAATTCCTATTTCTTTTGCCGCAGTTTTTGCGGTCTTTTGTCTCAGGCAACTCCAAACAGTTCTGCCAGTTTATCCTCTTTTAATTTAGAACCGATAACACAAAGACGTCCTGTGTATTCCGGAGAGCCCTCACGAATCTCTGTTTCTTCCGGAACCATATCGAAATAGATCCAGGTGCCGTCCTCAGCCGGGAGCATTCCCTTTGCACGGAGGATCACGCCATATTCTTCAGATGCAGAAAGGCTCTCCAGTATCTTCTCCAGACCTTCTCTTGTAAATTTCCTGATAGTCTCACG
>CAKRRX010000064.1 GCA_934394595.1 uncultured Blautia sp.
GGCTTTACAAACACCTGATACTCGCTGGTATCCACATTTTCCTCAATGGTGCTGATCATCTTTTCGTAAGCATCCAGACTGGTATCCGGGCTGGAATATTTGCTGCCTTTCCAGGTAGGGGCATACAAGATCAGCTTCTTAGAAGGATCTGCCTGGATTCCGGCCATCTGCAATTTCTGAAAAACAGCCTCCCTATCTGTGTGAAAATAGCTGTCATTACGGGGCTGTCCGATTTCCAGAATCTTTCCGGGGAAAATCCCATTCATTTTAAAGGCATTTTTGTAGATTTCCGTCATAAAAGCATCCGGGGAGATCAGATAGTCTGCTGCCAGAAAATTCTTCACTGTATTTCCTGCGCTGATCTTTCCTGCCGGGATATCAAATCCGATGGTTTTTAAAGGAATCCCATGCCAGGTATCAATAAACACCTGACCTTCCCTTTTGGTAAAATATCCCGGGAAACTTACATTATTCACCAGATACCTGGCAGTTGCCAGATATTCCCGGTATTCCAAAGACTGAAACTTGATAAATTTTACATTCTGCTTTTCTTTATAAAGTTCCATCCAGGAAGCATTGTCCCAAAAGTCATCAATAGCCCAGACATGGAGATATTCCGAAAACTCCGGCTGGGCCAGCAGATACTTAAAAATGGCGTGAGGGCTGCAGGTCATTCCCCTGCCCCCGAACGCCTCATATAAAATACACTTTTCTTTCAGCGGACTGTTCTCATAAAAATCCGCATATTTTTCCCGAAGTTCCTCTGTCAGATTGTACCGGGCTTCTTCCCGGACATCCTGCACAGCCTGGGCAAAGGCATCTTTTCGGATCACTTTTTTCGCCAGCTTTTTCAGGTCTTTTACAATAGCTGTCATGGATCACTGCCCCCTTTTCTTTGCAATCACCCGCTCAAAAAGATCATCCCACTCTTTTACCGCTTTTTCAATTGCAAAATCCTCTGACTTTGCAATGGCATTGATAGACATCTTCTGACGAAGTTCATCGTCATGAGCCAGTTTTAACATAGCCTGGGCAAATTTATGGGTATCAAATGCTTCCGGAAGGTAGCCTGTTTTTCCATCGTCAATGATCAGATCCATGTTTCCCATATGGTAAGCGATCACCGGCAGACCGAACTCATATGCCTCCATGATGACCATGGGCCATCCTTCCCATCTGGAGGGAAGTAAAAATACAGAAGAATTCAGATAATATTTTTCTGCCTCATTGGTATACCCCACAAAATGGACACGGTCCTCGATATGGCGTCTCTTTGCATCTTCTTTGATCTGTCCAAGCAAGGCGCCGTCTCCTAAAATATCCAGTTCCCACTCTTTGTCCTGCTTACAAAATTCCTCAAAGGATTCCATCATCAGATCCAGACCCTTGGCATATACAAAACGGGTAGCCATCAGGAACCGTTTGGAATTCACATTGCACTTCTTCTCACTGACAAAGCTTCTGGGATTAATCTTTACCTCTGTGTCAATACCAAGCTTTTCCATATAATCTCTCTGGTCATATTTACTCAGGACAATGTATCGATCCAGATTGGGCAGATACTGCTGAAGAAGACACTCCTGCTGCCAGAATACCACTGGCTTCACATGAAGATATCCGTCATAGCAGTTGTGCTGCCAGCCAATGGTGGCAGCCTTTAACCTTGGAGCGATCATACCAAGACGCAGACTTAAGGATGCAGTGGTAATGATCACATCATAATCCATGGAATTTAAATATTCCACCCATTTATCCCTTGTTTTCTTTGGAAAAATGGACTCTGCAAGAAGATTGTTAAAACACTTTTTATTAAAAATCCCAAACTTATCATTCAATTTCTTAACGAGATATCGCTTGGTAAAGGCCGGTGTATGGTGACGATTTACAAAATGATTGTTGTCAATAAAATCCACATTGATATCTTCACTTAAATGATACATGTTGCGGTCTTCCGCAAAACGGTCTTCATAGGTCATGATGGTCACATCATGCTCCTTCACCAGTTCGTTTGCCAGAAGGGAAACCACTCGCTTGGTTCCGCCAAGATCAAAGATTTTTGTCATCCAGATACATATTTTCATATCTTATACACCCCACCTGGGGGTTCCTCCTTCTTTTTACCAGAAACACCACAGCCATCAGCTATAGATAATTCAGATCCTCAAGGTGTAATCTCAAAATAGTCCAGCACACGCTTACAATAACAGTCCGTCACATTATGGGTCTTAGCACAAATCCGGGCACGTTTTTCCCCATACTCGTCCTTTCCTTCTTTTATATCCAGAACAAACTGTTCAAACTGTTCCACGTTATAAATGTGCTCGCCTGGCATATATTCCAGTGGATTCTCAAATACCCAGCCTCTTGACTCTGTATAAGCTTCATAATCATCCAATGTAAAACCAAGGGGCTTATCCAAAAGCAGATAATCAATTGCCACAGACGAATAATCGGATACCAGTGCATCGGAGCAGTTGATAAATTCATAGAGCTGCAGACCGTTTTCCTCCAGATCCTTATTTTCCAGATATACAATATTGGTCAGGACATTTTCTCCGAAATCGTATGGAATCTGCAGGTAATGCTTCTTGATCACCACAAGCATATGGTGTTCTTTACAGAAATTATTAAACGCAAGCAGTCTCTCTTTATCATCCAGAATGGGGATGTTAAACTCATTATTCAGGGTCTCCTCATTCAGTCTTTCGCTGCTGGCATGACGGTAAGTAGGCATCCACAGGATCATTTTTTCACTGTCAGATTCCTTCAGAAGCTTTTCTTTATATGCTCTTGCCCTATCGCTTCCTCTAAGCATCATGTCATATCTCGGATAACCAAAAGCCAGAAGCTTTTTGGAACTACATCCGAAAAATTCCATTTTAGTTTTGATGAACACATCTCCTGGCACCAGGCAGTAATCGAAAAACACCTTACGGTTGTTCTTATTTGCCTTGTAGCCGCAGCCATGCCACAGATCCACAAAGGTCTGCCCTTTTCTTGCCATACCGATCCAGTTAAAAGCCTGGGTATAAAAAATATAGCGGGAAGTCAGTGCATAACGGGACGCAACAGCATGGCGGATGGTGCTGTGCTTTTTAAATCCTTCCACAAATTTTACATTCTCGGTCTCATACTTTTTGTATTTGGAAGGATCATGGACCAGCCACACAAGCTCATATTTCCGGTTGTAGCCATTGGCTACCATATAGTCAAAAAGTGCCCGCCCATTATCTGTAAAATCGTCATTTGTCTCAAAAAGGATCCGGTTTTCCACAATAGCCGGAGGAAATTTCTTCATTCTTCTGATCTTCCATTTATCATAGAGCCCATAGGTTACAAAAGCCCTCAAAGTCAGATACCGATCATACATGCTCTTATCTTCCCCGATCTTTGAAAACATCTTGAATAATGTCTGTACTTTTCCCATAATATCTAACCTTTCCCATTTAATACTCTGTCAGTTTTTCTCTTAACATCGTAGAGGATGTGTCCTTTGTGTATGGCAGGTACACAAGCTTTGCCCCAAGTGCTGCCATTTCTCTGCCTGTGCGCTCCCAACGCTCATTTCCCTTCCAGTCATCTCCGATATAGATCTCATCAAACCGGATTTTGTCCCAGATTACCTTTTTATCCAGGGTATTGGTGATGATCACTTCATCCACATATTTGATAGCGCGGACGATCTCAACCCGCTCTTCCAGGGGAATGATCGGTCTTTTGTTTTTGTAGCTTTCCACAAGCTCGTCTGTGTTCACTCCCACAATAAGATAATCACATCTTCTCTTGGCATTTTTGATCAGATTAAGATGCCCGATGTGAAACATATCATAGGTTCCCTGTGTATATCCGATTACTTTTCCCATTTTTTCTCCCCTTTACAGATGCAGCTGTTTTGCCAGCCGCTCACAGTAATTTTCTGTCAGATTGTGCATCACAGGCATCAGATTCTCTCTTTCCTTCCGGTAAAGATCCTGCCCCTTTGCCACATGTTCCAGGAACGCCTCCACGCCCTGATAGTCATAGATCTTCTCCCCAGGCATGTAGGCAAGAGGATCCTCAAATACAAAGCCTCTTTTTTCCTGATATGCCATAAAATCCTCCAGCACAAAGGCCATTGGCCTGTGAAGAAGCATAAAATCCACAGATGCAGAAGAATAATCCGAGATCAGTCCATCGCAGACTCCCATCAGCTCTGCCAGCTGTATTCCTGCAGTTTCCAGCATTTTCTCTGTTACATAACGAATATTTGACAGCTTTGTCTCATCCTGGGACCACTTGGTCTGCAAAGGATGCTTCTTTATGATAAGATACATTCCAAGAGCTCTCAGATGCAGATCCAGCTTTTCCAGATCTTCCTTGCCCCGCAGTGCAGGAAGCTGATACAGCATTTTGATCTCGCCCTCTTTACATCCCTTCAGATTGCTTTTCCTGAAAGTAGGCATCCAGATCACAAGCTTATTTTCCAGATCTTTCCAGTCACCAAACAACCGCGGTATCATCTTTTCTTTCGTAATAGAAGGATGAATCATCCAGTCATATCTTGGATATCCAATTGGCCATATTTTTTCCTTTTCGCAGTTCCATGCCACAGACTTTGTCTCCACAAAAACAGGCCCCGGCACAAGTCCGTAGTCAAATCCTGTTCTTGCCTTTTTTCCGGAGTTTTCTGTCAGGCCATGCTCCGGCCCTTTATACCCACATCCATGCCACAGATTGATGATCGTCCTTCCCGGGCATCCGTAATCCAGAAGATCCTGTGTATTATGGGAAAAGAAAAAATACCGGGCAGTAGCTGCATAATAATAGGCGCTGCAGCTGTTCCAGCCATATTTATTTTCCGCAGTTACAAATTTTACGTTTTTATATTTCAATTTTCGAAATTTTTTCAGGTCTGATACAAGCCAGATGATTTCATATTTTTCATTATAGCCTTCTTTGACCAGATAGTCAAAAAAGGCTCTTGGATTATCTGTATAGTCCAGGTTTTCCCTGTTTTTAAAGACAAGACGGTTTTGTTTTACTTTACAAAATCTGGCTGTAAATCTGCCGATCACCTGCTTTTCTGTTTTTGTAAGGACTCTGGCCCCATAGTGAAGCACAAACCCGGAAATCCCCTGTTCTTTTAGTATTCTTTTACATGCTTCCTTTGACATCTGTCATACCTCGTAACCGGATTTTTCCGGAAGGATCCTCTCAAAAGCCCGGATTACTTTTTCACGGGTCTTTTCGAAATCCTCTACCCTGTCATCGTCATTGATACAGACCATCTTCGCAGACTGCTTTCTCATAGTCTCATACAATTTTTCGTCATCCCGACCCATCACACAGAACTGTCCCACTGACGGGGACTGAGGAATGTAATCTCCCTCCACGCACTGCCAGTGCTTGATCACATACTGGTTTACATCGGCGGCATTTCGAAAACGATTGCGGCACAGCCTGTCCAGCCGATCTCCTTCTGCTTCCCACACCTTTTCATAGGAGTCTTTCAAAAAAGGACTTGGCATATGGGTATATTTGAATCCGGAAAACTCCTGATAAGGAAGCATCAGAACATTCCGAAAAATCATTTTTCCATATGCAGGGCTGAACCATTTTTTCCAGTTTTTTCGGATCACTTCCCGCTTTTTAAAATGCATATTCACCAGAGCTGTATTATTCAGCAAAATATGCGCAAAGGGATCATCAATGTTATCCTGGGCGATTGCTGTCTCAATACAGCAGTCCCTGGGCAGTCCGTTTTTGAAAAAATCCTCCTGAAGTACAGGACGGATCAGAAATGTATCATCATTAAAATATACGAATCTTTCAGAAAGACCTTTGATTCTGTGAAGATTCAGCTCAATGGGATGGCTGCTGAAAGTAGGAAGATATTCTGTGGGAATAAATTCTTCATGGCGCACCACTTTAAGCTTGGGATGGGAAAGGTTCAGCCAGGACGGAATATGTCCCCAGGTAACAAAATAGATCTTATTCACCCACGGTGCAAATTTCTCTACTCCCCGGAACCAGTACTGAAGATTATTCCAGTCCCGATACCGGCTTTTACTTCCGGTATTTTCATCCCCGCTGTACTTTCTTCTTTCATCAAGCCACGCCTCATCTGAGCCATCTACCCACAGAATTACAAAATCAATTTTGTTTTCCATGTTTCTCTCCCTGTTTTTCA
Organism: uncultured Blautia sp.; assembly: GCA_934394595.1. GTDB lineage: Bacteria > Bacillota > Clostridia > Lachnospirales > Lachnospiraceae > Blautia_A. Next base: position 6,170 of record CAKRRX010000064.1, read on the forward strand.
TACAATTCCAGCAGACGTCCGGCCTCCTGATGAATGTCAAAATGAGCCATTCCAATTGCCCTGACAGCTGCTTCTTTATCTTCCCGGCCCTTCTTTGCAGCAGCAATCACTGCACTTGCCCATTCTTCATCACTTCGCTCCAGGGACAGTCTGGAAATAATCTTCTCTGTGATCACAGCTTCTTCGGTAATCCGATCTGAAACCACACAGGGAAGTCCGTTTGCCTGTGCTTCCAAAAGAGTAAAAGGCAGTCCCTCAAAAAGAGACGGGAACAAAAATACATCCATTGCACTTAAATATCTCTCCACATCCGGGCAGACTCCTGCAAAGATCACCTTGTCCAAAATTCCATATTCCTGAAATTTCTCATGGATCTGTTCTTTTAATTCTCCATCTCCAATCAGGCAAAGCCTTGCTTCTGGCTGTTTTTTTTGCACCTCGTAAAAGATCCTGGCAATGGCCTCATGGTTTTTCTGGACCTGAAATCTTCCCACATGACCTACTAAAATTCCATTTCCTACTCCCAGTATGCCACGCATTTCTTCTCTGTTTTCCAGGGAAAAGCTGTACTTTTTCGTATCAATGGCATTGGAAACCAGTGTCACCTTTCCAGCTTCATAGACACCTCTGCCAAAAAGCCATCTTCCGGCTGTTTCAGAACAGGCAAATTTCTGATCTGCATACCGGTTCAGCTTTGGACGGTTCAATCTGTCCAGTATTTTCCGCAGGGTTCCCGGCGCAGAAGCATTATGGGAATGGGCGATCACCTTGCCGGACCCAACTTTTTTTGCCAGGCGAAGAGGCTCAATATTGGCTGCTGAAAGCATATTTACGTGAATAATGTCATACTGCTCCCTTTGCAAAAGCCCCTGAAAGGCCCTCACATAGCCAAAATAATCTTTTTTTACATTGGGAACGTAGAATACTCTTCCACCAAGCTGCCTGATTTCTTCTTCATATGCAATTTTGTCGTACATGCACACAAAATCAAAAGTAATCCCCTGCTTTGCCAGTTCCCGGAAATAATTCATTACAAATGCTTCCATTCCACCGGGATTATTTCCCAGTCCAACCTGAAGTATTTTCACAATGATCAGCCACCTATCATTTCATTGTACTGTTCAGAAATCGGGTCAATATCGCCATATGCGATCAACTGTCCTTTTTCCAGAATCATAGCCTTGTTGCAGAGACGTTTTACCTGTTCCAGGGAATGGGATACAAAAAGAACCGTAACGCCGGAGTCAAACATACTCATGATCTTGTTCTCACTTTTTTTACGGAATTTGGCGTCTCCTACGGAAAGGACCTCATCCAGGATCAGGATCTTCGGCTCTACGACTGTGGCGATGGCAAATCCCAGTCTGGATTTCATACCGGAGGAATAGTTCTTCACCGGAACGTCCATAAATTTCTGCAGCTCAGAAAATTCTACGATTTCCTCATATTTGCTGTCAATAAACTTCTTGGTATAACCAAGCATGGCACCATAAAGATAAATATTTTCCTTTCCTGTGTACTGCGGATCAAAACCAGCTCCCAATTCCAGAAGGGGAACGATCTTGCCGTGCTTATCCACATGTCCCTCTGTAGGCTTGAATACACCGGAAATAACCTTGAGAAGGGTACTTTTTCCAGCTCCATTAAGGCCCAGGATTCCCACACGGTCTCCTTTTTCCACAGTAAAACTTATATTTTTCAGTGCCCAGAACTCATTGTACTGGATCTCTCTTTTGATGGTCTTGAAAATATAGTCCTTTAAGCTGTCAACCTTTTCACGGCTGAGGCTGAATTTCATACTTACATTATCTACTTCTATTGCTGGCTTACCCATATTCGCTCCCATATTCTCTCCTTAAATATACAGAATGAACTTGTCCTGCTTTTTCTTAAAGCATATAAGTCCCACAATGGTGATCATAATACTGAATCCCGCTGCGTAAAGCACATAGGGGGGATACATCGGTTCTCCAAACACCGCTGAACGGAAAATCTGAATGGTGCAGTACAGAGGATTGAACTTCAGGATCCATGCCCATCCACTCTTTAACAGCTTGCTTGGATAGTAGAAAATTGCGCAGGTATACATAATCAGCATCAGCACAACCGACCACAGATACTCAATATCCCTGAAGAATACACCGATAGTTGCCAGAAACATTCCACATCCATAGGAAAGGATCAGAATAATGATCAGCGCAACCGGAGCCTGCAAAAGGTAAATGGTTGGCTTTACTCCAAGAATTACACCTACAATGGCAAGGACGAGCAGGGAGATTAAAAAAATCACATAATTGTAAACAATTGCGGAAAACGGGTACAGATACTTAGGTACATATACCTTTTTGATCATTGCGGAATTGGATCGGATGGATTTCAGTGCAGCCTTTGTGGCATTGGAATAAAAGGTATATAATAGACGTCCTGACAAAATATAAATAGGAAATGTCTTATCTGTATTTCCATACAGAGTTCCGAAGACAATGGTCAGAACAATCATGGAGAGCAATGGCTCTAACATAGACCAGAAAATACCAAGGTAAGAACGGCGGTATTTCAGCTTGATTCCTTTTTTTACCAGCTCACTTAAAAGGAACTGATACTGTCTGAGATTATCAAAATATTTCTTCATATTCACTCCATTGTATTTTGAAAGATTTGGCTTTTCCTGCCCCGGCTGAAGCTTTCTTTTGAAAAAACCAACCTGTATTGTAACATACTATCCGATATGTTGCAATATTGCGATTTATCCTGCATCACAGGGGCAGACTTCCCCTGCGATGCCTTTTCTTGTCATTCCAGATTTTTTCCTGCTTCCACTGCCATCTGATAAGCTTCCCCATATGAAATTCCGGTTTTCCGGCAGATTTTCGCCAGGCTTTCGTATTCCGGATAACATTTCTCTGCGCCCTGTGGACCGCAGATTTTCACTTCCACTTCTCCAAAGGGAATCATTACCTTGATCTTCTTTCTGGGCAAAATAGTGCGTTCCATTCTGATTCTGCGGATACCGATACTGGTAGTCTCTGCAAAGATCAGCGCCTCCATTCCCGGAATATCTTCTTCTCTACAGATTACCGTAAGCAGCCAGGCCGGACGGTTTTTCTTCATATAGACTGGGGTATAGTGAACATCCCTTGCCCCTGCCTCAAACAGTTTTTCCATAACAAAGCCAAGAACTTCGCCGCTGCAATCATCAATGTTGGTTTCCAATTTGTAGATATAGTCGGCAAAATCAGTACTGTCTGTGGTTCCGGCAGCGTTTTCCATGGAAGCTGCTTCTGCATTTTTCTTTGATAAACTTTCATTTTTCTGATTTTCTTCTTCCGGTACTCTTTCTTTTTCAGCATGGATCAGCATTGCACGAAGGATTCCCGGACATTCATAGTTTCTCTTACCTGCGCCGATACCGGTCTTCTCAATAACAAAATTCTCCGGTAATTTATTGGAGGTGCGAACTGCCGCCACAATTGCCGCACCGGTAGGTGTTACCAGTTCTCCCTGTACCTGCGTGATTTTCAGATCCAGCCCACACTGCTGCACAATATTGGTAACTGCCGGTACCGGAACTGGCAGAATACCATGCTGACAGCGGATGGTGCCAGTTCCCTCATATAATACCGGCACGATCACCTCTGTGATTCCAAGGTTATCCAGACACACTGCCACCGATAAAATATCCACAATGGAATCCACAGCTCCTACCTCATGGAAATGTACCTCTTCCACTGGAACATTGTGAGCCTTTGCCTCTGCCTTTGCCAGAATCTCAAAAATGGCAAGGGCTGTCTTTCTGGCTGTGTCAGTCATCTTCGCACCATCTATGATCTGGCGGATCTCGTTCATGCCACGGTGCTGATGATGAGAGTGACTATGACCTGCTGCACCGTGGGTGAGGCTTGCCTCGTCATGGCTGTGACCTGCTGCACCGTGGGTGTGGCCTGCCTCTGGTTCAGCTGAACCATGGACATGCCCATGCAGATACTCCATATCATGGTCATGTCCATCAATCTCTTTATCCAGTATCACATCAAAATCACAGGCATCAATTCCGGATTTCTTCACTCTTCTCACTTTTATCTCAAATCCCTGTACCAAAAGGCTCTTAAGCACTTCCTCCAGTACCTTCTGATCGGCTCCCAGATCCAACAGGGCTGCCACTGTCATATCCCCGCTGATTCCGGAATAACACTCCAGATATAATGATTTTCCCATATTATCTCCTTGTTGTTATAAATCTATAAAAGTATCTTCTTACCCACCTGCAATTCTCCCTGTGCTGCCGGGCAAAAATTTCTCATCTATTTTTCAGACATGCCCCAGAGCCAGGCGGTTCATCTGAGTTGCCAGATATCCTGCTCCGTATCCATTGTCGATATTTACAGTGGCAATTCCATTTGCGCAGGAATTGATCATAGTCAGAAGCGCTGACAAGCCGTGAAAATTAGCACCATATCCCACAGAAGTGGGAACTGCGATCACAGGTCGGCTCACAAGGCCACCTATCACACTTGCCAGTGCTCCCTCCATTCCGGCCACAGCAACCACGCAGTTTGCCTCCTGAATGGTCTCCAGCCTGGAAAACAGCCGGTGCATCCCACTGACACCTACATCATAAATCCGCTCTACATAAGTTCCAAAATACTCTGCGGTCTGCGCTGCTTCCTCTGCCACCGGAATATCTGCCGTGCCTGCTGTGCAGACAGCCACTTTTCCCGCATGGAGTTTATCCGGCTTTTCTATTTTCAAGATCCTGGAAACAGGGTCATACTGCACACCTGGCAATTTTCCCTTTATCAGTTCATATTGGGCCTGTGAAGCTCTGGTTCCCAGCACTTCCCCCTCTTCCTGATATAAGCGCTCGAAAATATTCAGCAGATGGGCATCTGCCTTATTGCTACAATAGACAACCTCTGCAAAACCGGTACGGGCCTTTCTTCCAGTATCCAGCTTGGCATAATCCATTTCTTTATATCCAGTCTGACGGATCAGATTTCCCGCAATCTCCGGGGAAATGGTTCCCCTTTGTACCTGGGCAAGAATTTCTTCCAATGTCATGTAAAAACTCACTCCATTTCAAAAATCATACTAGTACAGTGAATATGACGGCTACTTATTGCGGGAATGATTTTTCAAACACGCTCTAGCGTCATATCTGTAAGCAATTATAACGGTTTCTTCTCTTTTATTCAACCCAAAATCCGGGGCCGTGGATGACTGCTCCTTTGGAGCGGAGTAATTTCCTATAAAAAAATGTCCTGCCTCATCACTGAAACAGGACACTTTTGGGAACCAGTTGTTTCGCTTCATCAGCGCTTTTCAACTGTCCGATTATGTTTATTTTGCTTTTGCTGACTTCTTATCTCCAAGAAAGCCGATAGATGTCACACAAATCAACTTATCAAAGATCATGAACATGGCGGGTAAAATAAACAGTACCACCACCATACTGATGATTGCGCCACGGGCAAGCAGTGTACAGATAGAACCGATCATCTCAACCTGTGAGTAGCAGGAAACACCGAAGGTCGCTGCGAAGAAGCTGAGACCACTGCTGATGATAGATGGCATGCTGGTCTTATGTGCAATGCTGATAGCTTCCATCTTATTCTTGCCATGCTGTCTCTCTCTCTGATAACGGGTGGTCATCAGGATCGCATAGTCAACAGTAGCACCTAACTGGATGGCACCGATTACAATACTTGCAACGAACGGAAGGCTGATCCCCTGATAGTACGGGATGGCCATATTTACAAAAATCGCAAATTCAATAACCGCAACCAGAATGATCGGCAGGGAAATGGATTTGAAAATGATCAGGATGATCAGGAAGATCGCTCCAATGGAAATTACATTTACACGAACCAGATCGGCGTCTGTGGTATCCTGAAGATCCTTCATAAGCGGTGCCTCGCCGATCACCATCGCTGTATCATCATATTTCTTAACGATTTTATTAATCTGTGCAAGCTGGGCATTTACCTCATCTGTTGCAGAGCCGTACTCGGAGCAGACAAATGCAAGCTCATACTGATCCCCTTTGAATATCTTCTTCAGATCATTCGGAACCATGGATTCCGGGACAGTTGGACCAACCAGGGAATTCATACCCAGACTCCACTTCACACCATCAACCTTATCGATTTCATTTAACATCTGCTGTTTCTGCTTAGAGTCCATATTATTATCCATCATAATCATATGGATATTGCCTACTGCGAAAGTTTTCTCCAGTTCATCATTGGCAATGTTGCAATCCAGAGTAGATGGAAGTGATTCTGCAATGTTGTAATAAATCTGTGTATGATTGTTTCCGTAAACAGCCGGGAACAGAAGTACCAGAAAGATCACAATCCATGCTTTGTAATGCTTGGTAATAAAAGCAGATGGTTTATCCATTCTGCTAAACAAAAGTTTATGCTGTGTCTTTTCAATCGGCTTATCAAAGAACAGTACCAGTGCCGGAAGGATGGTTACACAGCAGATAACACCAATAATAACACCTTTTGCCATAACAATACCAAGATCACGTCCAAGGGCAAATGTCATAACACAAAGTGCGACGAAACCTGCTACAGTTGTAACAGAACTTCCTGCTACAGACTTGAATGTATTTGCAATGGCATGACCCATGGCACGGTCTTTTTCTCCGGGGAATCGCTTCTTATTCTCCTCATAGCTATTCAGAAGGAAAATGGAATAATCCATGGTAACACCAAGCTGAAGGACAGCGGTAAGAGCCTGTGTAATATAAGAAGTCTCGCCTAAAATAATATTGCTGCCCAGGTTATAAAGAATAGCAAGTCCGATACTGAGCAGGAACAAAAACGGAACAACAAAGGATCCGCTTGTCAGCTCCAGAACAATTAAACTGAGTACTGCTGCGATCACAACATAGATCGGCAGTTCCTGCATGGCAATGTTCTTAATATCGGTAACAACACCTGTCATACCACTTAAAAAGCACTGCTCATTTGCAACCTTACGAAGTTCTGTAATGGCTTCCATGGAATCATCGGAGGATGTGGTATTGTCAAACAGCACCAGCATCATGGTGGCATCACCGTTTATAAATACTTTTCTGTATTTCTCAGGGATCATTTCCACCGGAAGGGTGATGTCTGCCACATCATCATACCAGAGAACATCCTTCACATGCTCTACTTCGCTGAACTTCTCTTCCAGCTTCTGGACATCCTTCATATCCATGTTCTCCACGATTACCATGGA
>CAKRRX010000065.1 GCA_934394595.1 uncultured Blautia sp.
TTCTGTCGGGCCGCTATCCACATAATTGTAATCGATTCCCAGCATTTTTAGTATCTGATCGCGAAAATAGCGAAATCCCATTTTCATGATCGCGTCTTCATGTTTTGTGTTTGACATGAGCATTTCCTTTCTTTTCATTCAGTATCGTCATCTCATGTACTTTATTATGTTATCTGACTGTATTTTTATCTCATGTACAGAATTCCCAGAAACGCCCACTCCTTCTTTCTCTTACGTTTTTTTTATTGTACCAAAAGCCTTGGAACAATTCTATACCAATCCATGTATTTGTAAATTTTCAAGAAAATTACAAGAGCGTGTTTGAAAAAAGACCGGGCAGATGCAGGTCCAGCATCTTATCCGGTCTTTTTCATAATCTCTATGCTTTATTTCTCCAGCATATAATCCTTGATCACATCATGATCTCTCAGCACTTTCTCCACCAGAGTTCCCTTGATGGCACCAAGTAATGGTTTCTTCAGAAGGTTCAGCGGTCCTGGAAGCTCGATCTCAAGTGGGGATCTGCCATCCATTAGTTTCACGCTGGCATCCAGAAGCTCTCTCACATCATATACACTGCCCCATACTTCCGGTACTCCACGGTCTACACCAAGAAGTCCATATACAGCCTCCATAGCAGTACGTACCGAATACTCGGTTGTAAAAATAGTATCTCTTGGAGTCTCTGCGAACTGGCCAAGGAATGCGAAGTTCACACAACCATCCGGGATCACGTCCGGTCTGTCGCCCTTTGCTCTTGGCATGAAGAATGCAGTGATGTATGGCATCATAGTCGGTACGCAAACTGCGCTGTTCTCTGCCAGATCCTCGATCTGATCAGTCGGTACACCCATGTGGTACAGCCACTCTTCGGTAATCTCCTTACCAGTACACTCTTTCATTGGTTTCTTTACGTAATCACCAGGTACGTCTGTGAACAGACCATATACCCAGACGCATACTTTATCTTTATCCTGATCCTTGAACTGGCCCTGGCGGTTGATAGTCCAGCTTAACAGCCAGCTGGAATCCTGACAGCTTACGATACCGCCGGTAACTACCTTGCCGCTCTTTGGGTCTCTCTTACAGATATCAGTGATATAAGGAATGATCTTGTCATCCAGTGTGGTGACAGTTGCAGACTCCCAGTTGGTCTTTGCAATATCAGAGCAGAATTTCTCCGGATGTCCAAAGGAAGGATCCTGCTTTGCAATGTTTTTCCACAGGCTCCAGCATCCGCTTGTACGAACCTCGGCATCTCCGTTTGGAGCATGGTTCTGGTCACCGTAAATGGTTCCCTCTGTACAGCTTCCATTGGTAACAAATACAAGATCATCTTCCGTAAGAAGGATTCCCTTCTCCACACCCTTTACCTTGCACTCAATGGCTGTAGCCACTTTCTTTCCGTCATGAATGTCAAAGATCACATTTGTTACTTCTGTATTGAACTGAAAATCAACGCCTGCATCCTCCAGGTATTTCTTCATTGGAAGGATCAGTGACTCATACTGATTGTATTTGGTAAATTTCAATGCACTGAAATCCGGAAGTCCGCCGATATGATGGATGAAACGCTGAATATAAAGCTTCATTTCCAGTGCGCTGTGCCAGTTTTCAAATGCAAACATGGTTCTCCAGTATAACCAGAAAGTAGAATTCAGCACTTCCTCATCAAATACATCCTCGATGGTCTTATCATAAAGATCCTCATCCTTTGTGAAGAACAGCTTCATGATCTCCATGCAGCCCTTCTGGCTGAGATTGAATTTGCCATCTGTATGCGCATCCTTGCCCTGATTTACTGTTGCACGGCAAAGGGAATAGTTCGGATCATGCTTGTTCAGCCAATAATATTCATCCAGAACAGAAGCGCCTGGTTTTTCCAGGGATGGAATGCTGTGGAACAGGTCCCAGAGGCACTCGAAATGGTTTTCCATCTCACGGCCGCCTCTCATCACATAACCTCTCATTGGGTCAAAAATACCATCACATGCACCACCTGCAATGTCCATTGCTTCCAGAATGTGAATGTGATCTCCCGGCATCTGTGCATCTCTTACCAGGAAACAAGCTGCTGCCAGGGAAGCAAGTCCGCTGCCTACCAGATATGCGTGCTTATTTTCCACACCTTCCGGTTTCTCCGGGCGGGCAAATGCCTCATAGTTACCATTTGTATAATAAATTCCTTTACTGTTTTTCTCATTTTTACCACGTTCTGTATTGCGGTAATTCGGATCTACGTGTGCTTCTGTGATCTCCTTCTCCTGACGGCTCTTAGATGCAAGAACTGCGGCTCCGGCACCAGCTGCGGCAAGTGCTGCCATACCTAATACGGAATGTTTCTTCTTTGACATATAAATTACCACCTTTCTGAAATTTGCTGTTATAGTTTTTCATTTCTCTCTTTTTGAGTATTGCTTTCATTTTAGTATTTCCTGTTTCTGAGTGTATTCTACATCCAGGTTAAATTTTTCTCAATTTACAAAACAAGGTGGATGACAAAAAACTTATCATCCACCCCATTTTGTAAAGAAAAAGACATTCCCAGGATGATTTTTCAAACACACTCTGATATTCTTTCACCTGGCTTTTTCCATATTCCGCAGAGAATTTCCTACATTTCCATGCATTGTCACGCAGATCAGTTCTGACATCTCCTGGGGAGATTCCTTCATGCCGCGGCGTATCCAGTCCAGCATAACTCCCACGAAGCTGTATTTGTAAAAATCTGCAATGAATTTTTTCTGCTCTTCTGTAACCATAAGATTCTCGCTCTGCTCCTCTACCACGCCCTCGATCAACTGATAAGTCAGGCTATAGAGATAATTTTCAATTCTTTCCCTGCTTACACTGCGATATACATTCAAAATAAAAGGCTTATTTTCCAGTACAGCCTCAAATACCTGCAAAAGCCCCTCCTGCCAGGTATCATAGGTTTTCTTCCCCTGCAGGGCTTTGGATGCATCTTCGATACAAGCCCACTCAACCAGATCATAAATATCCTTAAAATGATAATAAAAAGCCATTCGGCTGATTCCACAGTCTGTGGTCAGGTCGGTGATGGTGATCTTATCCAGCGGCTTTTGCAGCAGCAGTTTTTTCAGGGATTCCTCCAGTGCGTATTTTGTTATATTATTCATTCAGATAATCTCCTTGTACTCCACATCAATATAATCTGAACTTATCTTACCATACTCAGATCTTCAAAAGGCGATACTTCTGTAAAGTTTAGAAATTTTTAAGAAATATCATCTGTAAAATCCTCTCGGCATTTCCCTGCTGATTTACAGTCCGGATGTTTGTAAGTATGATTTTTCATAGGCATTTTCGTGACTTTACAGCAAAATCACAGCATGGTACAATAGCTTTCATACAGTACAACTGCAAAGTGTTTTGCCCGAATCCAGTTGTGACATTCAGTAAATTTTTATAAATTTATCTTATAAGGAGAAAACTCATATGGAATTATTAAACGGAAGACCTTCCGATCCCAGCGGACGGCTGGAAAAAGAAATACGTGTATACGACTTTCTGGACTCTCTTGGCATCTCCTATCAGAGAGTGGACCACGAAGCACTGATGACTATTGAGGCATGTAGGGATGTGGATCAGCTTCTTGATGCCATGATCTGCAAAAACCTGTTTTTGTGCAACCGACAGGAAACCAGCTTTTATCTGTTGCTTCTTCCCGGCGATAAAAAATTCAAAACCAAAGAAGTATCTTCACAGCTTGGCGTAGCCAGACTTTCTTTTGCAAATGAAACCTATATGGAGAAATTTCTTGATATCACCCCGGGCTCTGTAAGCATTCTGGGACTGATGAATGATAAGGAAAATCATGTACAGCTGCTGATCGACGAGGATCTTCTGACGGAGCCGTATATTGGCTGCCACCCCTGCATCAATACCTCCAGCCTGAAGATTGCTATGAAAGATATGATGGAAAAGATCATCCCCGCCATGAAGCACAATCCTATATTTGTAAAGCTGGGGCAGGAAAATTAAGCTTGCCTGTATGAGAGTATCCATACAAAAAGAAGACAAAGATATGCCACGTGCACATCCTCGTCCTCTTTTTGTATTTTTATTTTCCGGCTATCACTTGTAAATCATGGATGCCAGTCTGTCACCATATGGATTTTCGGAACAGGCCTGCTGTGTAGATGTACTCTGCATCCCTTCTTTTATCTTGTCCTGAATATCCCTCAGACATTCCATAAGAAGTGGATTAAAGGTTCCGCACTCTCCGGCCAGAATCATTTCTACTGCCTTTTCATGGCTGTATGCCTTTTTGTAAACGCGCTCACTTGTAAGGGCATCGTATACATCTGCTACAGAAACCACCTGAGCTGCGATGGGGATTTCCTCCCCCTTCAGTCCATCCGGGTAGCCCTTTCCATCATAACGCTCATGGTGCCACCTGCAGATCTGATAGGCCACCTTCACCAGTTCTTCCTCCTGATACATTCCAAGGCTTTTCAGCATAGACGCACCAATAAGTGTGTGCTTCTTCATCTCTTCAAACTCATTTTTTGTCAGACGTCCAGGCTTGTTCAAAATGGCCTCGTCAATCCCGATCTTACCAATATCATGAAGGGCAGAAGCCACTGTGATCAGATAACACTCTGACCAGGAAAGCGCGTACTTATCTGTTTTCTGAACCAGATACTCCAGGAAAAATCCAGTAAGCTGCTTGATATGCTGCACATGCAGACCACTTTCTCCATTACGGAATTCCACGATATGACTGAGAATATCTACCAGGATCTGGCTGTTTTTCTCTTTTTCACGGATCTGGTTGGTAACAAGAGTGATTAGCCTGCGCTGTTTCGCATAAAGCTTGATGGTATTCAGCACTCTTCGATATACTACCCTGGCATCAAAAGGACGGCTGATATAATCCGATACCCCCATCTCATAAGCTTTACGTATATAGGCTTCTGTCTCTTCGCTGGAAATCATGATCACAGGGATATCTTCTATCCAGTGATTCCGGTTCATCTCCTCCAGAACCTCAAAGCCATCCATTCCCGGCATTACGATGTCGAGAAGCACCAGAGAAATACCGGTTCCATATTCTTTCAGTAAGGACAAACATTCCTCCCCACTGGAAGCTTCCAGTGTACGGAAATCTTTTTTTAACATTTCTGCCAGGATCTCACGATTCAATTCAGAATCATCGACAATCAAAATCTCCTGTTTCAGATTTTCATGGTCCACGTCCTTACCGATATCATTATAATCTTCTATGGTATTGGATTCTGTCACTACCAGATCCTTACGGGTTTTTGCCTGATACATGAAACGGTCGGCTTTTCCGATCACATCCTCGATCAGCTCATTTGAACCTGCGATGGCTCCGCCAATGCTCACCGTAAGCTGCAGACGTGAATATCCCGGCACACTTGCAAGGTGGATCTTACTATGAATTTCCTGCAGGCGATTTAAAAATTCCTCTTCTGTCACATTCGGGATGATCAGGACAAACTCATCTCCGCCATAGCGAATCAGAATGTCGGTTTTACGTATATGTTTCATAATCACGCCAGCTACTACTGTAAGCGCCACATCTCCGGCATTATGTCCGTAAGTATCATTATATAACTTAAAGTCGTCCAGGTCGATCATGGCAATACCAGCCGGACCAGGCCGTTTCTTGATTTCATCCTCAAAATAACGTCTGTTATATGCCTGGGTAAGAGCATCACAGTATAATCTTTCGTTATACCCGGTAAGGCTGCTTACCAGACGTTCTCTGTCACTTTCCTCCACCAGGCAATTTTTATCCAGACATTTCATAAGCTCCATCACATATGGTTTGTTATCAATTTCCAGATATTTTGCAGTGATATGGTAAATATCATCCTTCAGAAATTCCAGCTTGGATGCTTCTCTTTTTTCCCGGAATGCCACCATTGCCACACAACTCTTACAAAAATGGGCATTGACATCCATTTCAGGTTCCTTGTCAAACCTTTCCTCAGCTTCTATTCTTTCCTGCTGTAATTTCAATAATGCTTCTTCATCCAGAAGACGAACTATGTCAAAAATCTTGCGAAAATACAGCATTTCCTCTTCTGCCTGCTGCATTGTCATTATCTTTTCCGATATCATCTTTTATTTTCCTTCATCCGAAGTGTGTTTTACAGTTTCTGTATTTCTGTAAGCCTTCCAATCAGTTCTTTCAATTCTTCCTCTGTATAGGCAACATGATCTGGCTTTTCCATTCCTGCCGGAAGGGAATATCTGTGATGGTTCATCCATACAGTCTTCCATCCTGCTGCTTTGGCTCCTGCAATATCGTTTTCCAGCGAATCCCCAATCATATAAGTGTTTTCCGGTATCAGCTTCCATCTTTCTTCTGCCATACGGAAAATACGGGTATCCGGTTTTGCGGCGCCTACATCTGCGGACACCATCAGCTGATCTTCTGTAAACCATCTGTCCAGTCCAAGGGTATGAAACTTCTGCAGCTGATGCTTATATGGTCCGTTGGTCATCACACCCATCCGGATATCATTGTCTGCACACCAGTCAAGCATTTGGGATAAAACCGGCGAAATATGAAGATGTGACTGATTTTCGCTATATCTTTTCTGAAAAATCTCTGCCTGTTCATTGGTAAAAGGAATCCCCAGGTCCTTCATGGTATTCTCAATGCGATAGATACGGGACTGATGGAGAGATATCTGTCCACTTTCACTGAACAGGAACATTTCCTGACTTCTTTTACCAAAGGCCTGGTAAAAAAGTTCCGGATCTGCAAGTCTTCCTCCCAGACTTTCTTCACATGCCTCAAGAAGTGGTGCCATCTGACTGTATAAAGTATCATCTATATCAAAAATAAGTGAAATATCGTTTCTCATAGCGTGATTCCTTTTCTTCTGTCTTTATATTGCTCAGATGATTAATTATACCTTTTTACCACATAATGTGCAAGATAATAACCCAAAGGGCTTCTCGGATTTTCGCAATGTCAACTCTCTTGACAAAAAAATCCCCCTAAACAGATCTGTTTTTATCTATATCTGCTTAAGGGGAAAATCCAGACTCGTAATATTTTATTCAAAACCGGCTGTTACACATGTTTCCGGCTTAGTTCCAGCCCTCTCCATACTGCAGGCCTGCACCGCCATTCTGATTTGCCCAGTCATCCAGAAGATTTTTTCCATCTTCGCTTCCATCCTGACTGTCGCTGTCGGAATCTGCCTTCTGTGTATCCTCGCTCTTGCCGAGAGTTACCTTGACAGTGTCCTCTTTATATCCACCCTCACTGGGAATCTCTACTGTAAGTTCAACTTCCTCACCTGGCTCATAGTAAGAAAGCATATCTACAAGCTGCTCCATGGAAGTAACTGTTTTGCCCTCGAATTCGGTAATGATTGTCTTTGCTGTGATACCAGCCTCATCTGCTGCACCGCCAGCTGTTACATCTCTTACCAGAACACCTTCCGGAACTCCATAAACCTCGCTTGCCTCATCACTTACTGTGGAAACAGTGACTCCAAGGACACCATGGTCTTCTACTTTGTCTCTTGTCTCCTCATTCATCAGGCTTTCCAGAGTATCTGTTACATCAGAGATTGCAATGGCATAACCGATACCCTCAACTTCTGTAGATGCAAGCTTTGAAGAGTTGATACCTACAACCTCACCGTTCATGTTCAGAAGAGCACCGCCGCTGTTACCAGGGTTGATGGCTGCATCTGTCTGGATCAGGTTTGTAGTCTTATTGCTGTCGCTATTATAATCGCCAATTGTATCATCGGAATTTAACTGACGGTTCTTGGCACTTACAATACCGGTTGTAACAGACTGTCCATAGCCAAGTGCATTACCGATGGCAATTACCTGCTCGCCAACCTTCAGATTGTCAGAATTACCGATCGTGGCAACGGAAATGGCATCCAGGGTATCGGAATCAATGTCATCCAGGGAAACGGCAACTACCGCAAGATCCTTTCCACTGTCATAACCTTTTACCTTTGCCTCGCATGCTGTACTGTCGACAAATCCAACAGATAAGGTATCAGCACCGTCTACTACATGGTAATTGGTAGCAATCAGAAGCTCTGTATCATTTTTACCAATGATAATACCGGAACCGCTTCCTTCAACCTCTCTCTGCTCCGGAGAATAAGCTCCATACTGTCCAAACATTCCATAATAATCCTGAACCTCTTCTACGGATTTGGTAGTGATGGAAACAATACTTGGCATTGCCTCTTCTACAATATCAGATACATCCAGGCTTCCCTTTGCTGTTGTCTTTTCTTTACTGTCATCCTTGGAATCAGAATCATCTGATTCTTTATCAGCTTTCAACAAAGTAACCTCATCTTTGCCTGCTGCCTGTACGCTCTGCTCATAACCGGACAGATAATTTACACCTGTATATGTTCCTGCTGCAAGTCCACCTGCCAGTACTGCACAAAGACTGATACTTGCTGCTTTTTTAAGTTTTCTCTTTAATTCTTCATTTTTATTCTTCATGATAAAAGCCTCCTTTAGAAACTCCTTTGTTCTCTTTCATTTGATACTTAGGAGTATAAGAATAATTTGTGTTCTCTTTGTGGGAAAAATGTGTTTAAATTGTTAAATCCTGTGTTTCAGCCCAATATTTCCTGAAGAGTTTTCTCCAGGATCTTCATATTTACAGGTTTGGAAAGATGTCCGTTCATTCCACATTCCAGAGATCTTTTCACATCTTCATCAAAGGCATTTGCACTCATTGCATAGATCGGAATATTTTTACAATCCTCCCGATCCAGATTCCGGATTGCCCTGGTAGCCTCAAGACCATCCATTTCCGGCATCATAATATCCATAAAAATCATATCGTAATAACTGTTTTGGGAATTTTCCATACGATATACTGCTTCTTTTCCATTGACAGCCTGTTCTGTCTCAATTCCATAATTTTTCAGGATAGTGCAGATAATCTCCATATTCAATTCATTATCCTCTACCACCAGGATTCTTTTTCCTTCAAAGCGAAGAGATCCCTGATCCGGTTCTGGTTCTGAAATCTCAGCACTTACCGGACGAAGCTCCACTTCAAAGCTAAAACAGCTTCCCTTACCTGCTTCACTGGTCAGCACAATTTCAGAATCCATCATATGCACGATCCTGCTGCTGATAGCAAGTCCCAGACCGGTACCCTGTTTTCTTGCATTTTCAGAACTGTCAGCCTGTTCAAACTGCTGAAAGATCATTTGCTGCTTTTCCTTTGCAATTCCAATTCCATCATCCTTTACCTGGAAGGACAAGCGGGAAAATCCACTCTTTCCATTTGTTTCACGGACTATCAACCATACATGTCCGTCGGTTTTGGAATATTTCAATGCATTTCCAAGTAGATTGACCAGAACCTGGTTCAGTCGCAGGGAATCTGCCATAAACCAGTGATTTTTCAGCTGAATATCGGCTTCATAATGAAGCTTACGCTCATTGATCGTTGATTCCAGTAATGGCTGCAGCCCTTGCAGCATTTCCATTAGATCAGACCTTTCCTGAATGAGACGCATTTTTCCGCTTTCAATTTTGGACATATCCAGGATATCATTAATAAGTCCAAGAAGATATGTGGAAGAATGCTCAATCTTTTTCAGACAGGTAACCCGCTGCTCATCACTCTGCCCTTCTTTCAATGCAATCCGTGTCATACCGATAATTCCATTCATTGGCGTGCGGATTTCATGGGACATACGAGCCAGAAAATCCGAAAATCCCCTGTCATATGCGTAAACGCCGATGACTTCTGCGAAATGTAATGTCATTTCCGGCGTTTCACAAATCACAGGGGAACTTGTATCATTTAAGTTCATTATAGGAAATGTGAGAAAAAGAATCAATAAAATTAATGAAAAGGCAGAAAATCTTTTATTTTTCTTTCAGTGTTTCGTTCATGCTTCCCATGCGGTACCCCTGAAGGTCCATAGTTACATAGGTGAAGCCATATTCTTTAAATGCTTTCACGATCTGCTCCCTATTATTCAGTACTTTCTGAAGTTCATCAGGAAGTACCTCAATTCTTGCCATCTTATCATGGATACGCACTCTCAGCTGATGAAAGCCAAGATCCAGCAGAAGCTGCTCAGCCTTGTCTACCATACCCAGTTTTTCCTTTGTGATAGTCTCTCCATATACAAAACGGGAGGAAAGACAGGCAAAGGACTGCTTTTCCCAGGTGGGAAGTCCCAGATCCTTTGACAGGGCACGGATATCCTCTTTATAAAGCTCACTATGGCGCAGAGGACTCTTTACCCCAAGCTCTGCAACAGCCTGCAGACCTGGTCTGTAGTCACCGTTGTCATCCATATTGGATCCTTCAGCAACAGCATTCAGTCCTTCCTTTCCGGCGATTTCCCGGATTTTTTCAAACAGTTCCTTTTTACAGATATAGCAGCGGTTCTTTGGGTTCTGGCAAAAGCCTTCGATCTCCAGCTCCTCAGACTCTACGGTAATGTGACGGATTCCCTCTTTTTCGCAGAATGCTTTCGCCTCTTCCAGCTCTCTTTTGGGAAAAGAGCAGGACATGGCAGTGATCGCCAGACACTTATCGCCCAGTACATCATGAGCTGTTTTCAAAAGAAAGGTGGAATCCACACCGCTGGAAAAAGCCACGGCTACGCTTCCCAGGCTGCGCAGGTATGCTTTTAAATTCTCGTATTTTTTCTGCTGTTCTTTCGTTGCAGCGATTTCACTCATATGGTTGTCCTCCTACGGCGGTATTTTCTGATCAGATTTTCTCAAAATCCTCTGACTGATATTTTGAGTTATGTTACTATAGAATACCCCAGTATGTCAATCGGATTGCACAGAAAAGGACTGCCGAAATTGAAATGCTTTTTCAAACAGATCAGTTGCGGCAGTCCTCTTTTTGGGGGTAAGATATCTTCTATGCCTGAAAGCGCACAGATTATTCAGTAAACAATGGAGTAGAGTAATATCTGTCACCGGTATCCGGAAGAAGTGCTACGATCACTTTACCCTTGTTTTCCGGTTTCTTCGCATACTCAATAGCTGCATTTAAGGCTGCGCCAGAAGAGATTCCCACAAGGATTCCCTCTTTATGTGCAAGGAGCTTTGCTGCTGCAAATGCATCATCAGCCTCTGCTTTATAAATTTCATCATAAACCTTGGTATTCAAAACATCCGGAACAAATCCGGCACCGATTCCCTGGATCTTGTGCGGGCCTGCTTTTCCCTCAGATAATACAGGAGAAGTAGCTGGCTCAAGAGCTACTATCTTCACATCAGGATTCTGCTCCTTCAGATACTCGCCTGTTCCGGTAAGAGTTCCACCTGTGCCGACACCTGCGATAAAGATATCCACCTTACCTTCAGTATCTCTCCAAATCTCAGGGCCTGTGGTAGCTTTGTGTACAGCCGGGTTCGCCGGATTCACAAACTGTCCCGGAATAAAGCTGTTAGGAATCTCTGCTGCCAGCTCATTTGCCCTGGCAATAGCGCCCTTCATACCCTTGGTTCCATCTGTGAGAACCAACTCTGCACCATATGCTTTCAGAATATTTCTACGCTCAACACTCATGGTCTCCGGCATAGTGAGGATTATTCTGTAGCCCTTCGCTGCTGCGATAGATGCCAGTCCAATTCCGGTATTTCCAGAGGTAGGCTCAATGATCACAGAGCCCTCCTTCAGAATTCCTTTCTGCTCCGCATCCTCGATCATAGCCTTGGCAATTCTGTCCTTAACACTTCCTGCCGGGTTAAAGTATTCCAGTTTCACAAGAACAGTAGCTTCCAATCCAAGTTCCTTCTCAATATTGGTAACCTCAACAAGTGGGGTATTTCCAATCAGTCCAAGTGTTCCCTTATAGTATGCCATATCCATTCCTTTCCCGGCATCTGTGGCCGTATCCATTATTATTCTTCACTAATAAGTTTCTGTTTTAAAACCTAGTATTTTTATCTGATAAATGGATATTACCATCATTAACCCACTATGTCAATAGGTTTTTTATGAATTAATTTTAAAAATTCCCTCATATTTCGTCTGTCACCACTTCATCCACCATATCATAGGCATCTTCTAATGCGTCAAGGGCTTCCGTAAGCGCATCCAGCTTCTTATCCGGCACTCCTGCATCTTCGTATTCCTGGATCAACTCTGCAAATTCATCCTTTAACGCTTCCATATAATCTGCGATCTGCTGTAGTTTTTCTTCTTTTTCCAATACATCGGAAATTTTAATAATCTTATCCATAATCGTTTTCCTCCTTTTGTAGCTGTAATTGTACAATTCTGCCTGCTATGCTTTTATAACGTTTCCCTCAACTGCTGGAAAATTTCCAGATATTCTTTTTCAACAGCTGCAAATGATCTCACTGTATAGTCCAGATCCACGTGCAGCCTTGGTGCTTCTCCTGGTTGCTTCTCCTCCAGCAGAATTTCCAGATCATACCACAGAAGATCATCATCAATCTCCTTTAGAAGCTTTTCCTCCTCCTTAGTGAGGCTGCTGCCCAGAAACTTTTCGTAGATCACCTGCAACAGTCGTCTTTCCACTTCCCGGTACCTTGCCATATCCTGCTTCAGCGGTCTTGGGACATCCGACATATAGCATTCACTGGCATCGTGAAGAAGGCAGGCAAGAGCCAGCCGCCTGGAATATCCTCTTCCCAGTGCCTCCTTTGCGCAGCAGATACAGTGTTCCCCCACAGACCAGAAGGAGCTTACATGCCCGTTTCCACGGCACAGCATGGACAATGCATGGGCAATGTCCTGAATACAGATATTTTCCGGATCCGGATGAACCGGGTCAAAATGTTTTCTGGTATAAGTTGTTATATAACTCATAGGTCGCCTCCTGCTTCATGATTTCCGCAAATACATGTCAGAATCTTTATGAATCTATTATAAGATACCAGTGTCAAAAGGTCAAAAAGCCGTTCGTGCTTGCACGATAAGGCGTTTGAACTTGGGACACGCCAAATATGAGAAAGTAGCGATTTACGCAGTAAATCAGCGGATTTCGAATATTTGGAGGATTGCGGGAGCAGCGTAGCTGGGTCGCAATCCGGGGTATCAAATGAGTGGCAAAAGACCTTTTGACACTCATATCATTATAATAAAAATAGCGAAAAAGTACACAGTATTTTCTTTTTGCTGTGTATGCGACCTCCTGTTCTGCAGGATTTCTGAAATGTAATTAGAAAACAGACGGCAAAAATGCCCTGAAATTGAAAAGAAATATGCTTTGTATCTATCT
>CAKRRX010000066.1 GCA_934394595.1 uncultured Blautia sp.
AGAATAAAGTGCATTGATATGGATCTGATTAAAACCTCTGGGAGATTTATTGTTTGGTTCAAAATAAGTTTCTGTATTTTTTTCATCACGGAAAATATCAGCAACAGAACCGTCACAGGCAACCAAACGATAGCGTTCCCTGTATAGGGTCGGTTGAAGCTTTTGGTTAAAAATCTGCAAAAGTTCCCATAATGCACCATCTTTTAATTTTGCACGTTGGTGATAAAAAGCCGCTTTTGATGGTGTTTCATCGGAGCGTCCGAAAAAAATGGTAAAGTTCATCCCTTAAACAGTCATCTTCCATGGTTAGCAAAAGAAGAAAATCATGAAAACTAATTTTTCTGTTACGGGTAAAATCTTTCTGAGGATGAACCGCATAGTTTTCTGGTGTTTTGGAAAGCTCGTCAATAGATGCCACAAGCATCTGCTTCAGTAAATTTGAATACATCATTTTTGTCTCCTTAGTTAGGTGATAAATCGTAAATACGTTCCTAACTAATTGGCTTTTTTCTGATGTTAATCAGAAAAAAGCCGCACAAAATTGATGTAATGTCAAGAAATTTTTGAGTTACTGGTAAGAAAAAGATTTTTAATTCTTCTCCCTGCTTACAGATTTTCTGCGATTTTTCTTCGCTTCATAAAGCTGCTGATCTGCCAGTGAGATCACATGCTGGATATCTGTAGAAACATTGGGGCGGAACTCTGCGATTCCAAGAGATATTTCCACCAGGAATGGCTTCCCGGAATTTTCATTAAACAGCTTGCAGGCTGTTTTTACCCGTTCACGGAATTTGGCCCCAAAATCCGGTTCCTCGCATTCCAGCATAATGATGTATTCATCCCCGCCCACTCTGCCCAGGATGTCATTGCTTCGCAGACAGCCTTTCAAGATAGAGGCCACACTTTTTAGGGCAAAATTTCCTGCCGGATGTCCCCAGGTATCGTTGATCTCCTTAAGATGATCCAGATCTCCATAGATCATATAAGCTCTCTGACCATTTCCGCTTTGGCAGACTTTCCTGGCCTGTTCCATAAATCCTCTGAGGTTCAGAAGACCGGTAAGCTCATCATACTCAGAGATGATTTCCAGAACTCTGTTCTTTTCCCGTATTTCTTCCATATCACGGGACATTTCCATACGTCTGGCAGCTTCTGCCTTGCTGATTTCCAGATAATGAAGAGACAGTCCGATCTGCAGGCTGATCACATAGAAAAATGGAAAATCCTCCTGATCAATATCACAGGCCAGAAGGCCATACTGTTTTTCTCCCGAAAACAAAAGGAACATCATAAACTGATGCAAATCCTTATCCTTCATCATCTGACTAAGACCATATTCTTTCATAACAAGCGGACGGTCATAGGCTGGCCTTGCAAGGATCTCTCCATCTGTATAGCTGGCTGCCAGATGAAGATTATAAGGGCAGGTCCACTTCCGTTTTCCATCATATACTATGGGCTCATCAAGCAAAAAAAGGTAAGTACATCTGGTGTGAAGTTCTCTCATCTTTTCCATAATGATCGTAAGGAAATCCATTTCGTTTTCCATACAATCATTCAGATTTCTTGCCAGAACCGGAATAAACCAGGATTTTCTCTGAAAGCCAATCAGTTCCAGCTTCATCCTGGCAATGGTTTTGTTCAGCTTATGTACTTGAAGTCCAAGATTCACCGGAGTTTCCTTTTCCTCATAATCATCAGAAACACAGCCACAGGATTCCCGCACTGCCAGAGTAACCGGAACACGACATAGAAGATTGTCGTTTCCTGTATCCTGTCCTTCCAAACGGGTTACCAGATCCTTTACTGCCATATAACCCATTAATTCTCCATCCTGAACCACCGTGGTAAGGGGTGGTTCCATACCAGATGCCCGCTCACAATCATCAAATCCGGTGATCAAAATATCGCTGCCTACTTTCAGCCCTCGTTTTTCACATACACGATAACCTGCAAATGCCATCTCATCGTTTGCAAATACAATAGCCTGAGCATCCGGATTGGCATCCAGAAGCCTTTCAACCTGCTTATCCACAAACTCGGAGTAATCTCCCTGGCCAATCATGGATGCGTTTACCGGAAGATGGTACTTCTCCATCATTTCCAGATAGGCTGCTTTTCGCTCACCGGCATCCGTATTATGTTCCGGACCAGCCATAAACAGGATTCTGGTTACATGATGCACCTCGATCAGATGTTCCATGACCCGCCGGATTCCATCTCGATTGTCACAGATCATCGAACGGCAATTAGACGCATTTACTATCTCAGTAAGAAAAACCACAGGAATACCATTATATTTATGCGCAAATTCATTTGGATTTTCCTCTTTCAACTGAAGTCCCAGAGTTCCGTAATTAACGATCAACCCATCAAGACCGCCGATCAGACTATAATCATGTATCGTCCTGAACTGATAATCATAAGAAGCCTTTTGTTCCCCTCCAAGAACATCCTCGAAAAAATCTTTTGTCTGAGTACCCAGAAAGAAACATACATTCACATCCATTTCTTTTGCAGCTTCAGAAATACCCTTAATATGTTCTTTGGGGAAATAAGTATGTACTCCCCCGACAAGAACTCCCAGAGTATATTTTTCTTTATTTTTCATAATCGCACCTCTGATGTTCTTTTACTCTTGATATCCTCACCGATTCTTTGTCTATTATATCAACTTTCACATATATGTGTAAAGTAATTTTGTGTATTTTCGCCAAATATATACAGATTGCCATCCTGCATTGCTAGTAGTATTTTTTTCTGCTATACTAATATTCAGATATCAGGATATATTTACATAAAAAATCAAAAAAGTCTCTGAATTCCTGATAGGAAGGAAATAAAAATGGCTATAAATCCAATGAAATTACTGGAACTGAAAAATCTATGGAGTGCTTTTACCAGACGGCATCCCAAATTCCCTCAGTTTCTTTCCGCTATACAGACTGCAGGAATCAAAGAGGGAACCATCATTGAGGTACAGATCACCACACCTGAGGGAAAGACCTTCACTTCTAATCTGAAAGTCACCGAGGAAGATATACAGGCTGTAAAAAGTCTACAGAATTACCAATGAAATTTTAGCTATATTTAATCCGGATTTTACAGTTTTTTTGCACAAAAAAATTGAAGTTTTGGCAAAATTATTGTATAATATATCTCAAAGACATGAAAGTGAGGGTTCATCATGAAACAGAATAGTATGTTAGCAATGATTCTGGCTGGCGGACGCGGAAGCCGTCTTCACGATCTTACCAACAAAGTAGCCAAACCTGCGGTTTCCTATGGTGGAAAATACCGTATCGTAGATTTTCCCCTCAGTAACTGTGCTAACAGCGGCATTGACGTAGTCGGTGTCCTGACACAGTATGAGTCTGTTGAGCTGAACAGTTATGTAGCAGCAGGCGGACGCTGGGGACTTGACTCCAAGGACAGTGGTGTATACGTCCTTCCTCCCAGAGAGAAGGCTGACACCGGTCTTGACGTATATCGCGGAACAGCTGATGCGATTTCCCAGAACATTGATTTTATAGATCAGTATGCACCTGAGTACCTCCTGGTGCTCTCCGGTGACCATATTTATAAGATGAATTATGACAAGATGCTGGCTTTCCACAAGGAGCGACAGGCAGATGCTACCATCGCAGTTATCGAGGTACCTCTTAAAGAAGCCAGCCGTTTTGGTATTATGAACACAGACGGTGAGACAGACCGGATCACAGAATTTGTAGAGAAGCCGCCTGTACCACAGAGCAATCTTGCTTCTATGGGTATCTATATTTTCAACTGGAAGCTTCTTCGCAAGCTTCTTCTTGCAGATATGAAGAATCCGGATTCCAGCCATGATTTTGGTAAGGATATTATCCCCACCCTTCTTGGCGATGAGAAGAGACTTTTTGCTTACCGCTTCAAGGGCTACTGGAAGGATGTAGGAACCATTGATTCTTTGTGGGAAGCAAATATGGATCTTCTCAGCCCGGACAATGAGCTTGATTTAAGTGACCAGACATGGAAAATCTACACAGAGGATGTGACCGCACTTCCGCAGTACATAGGAGCTAACGCAAAAGTACAGAATGCCTATATCACCCAGGGCTGTGTCATTGAAGGAGAAGTCACTAACTCCGTTATCTT
Source organism: uncultured Blautia sp. (assembly GCA_934394595.1). Taxonomy (GTDB): domain Bacteria; phylum Bacillota; class Clostridia; order Lachnospirales; family Lachnospiraceae; genus Blautia_A. The sequence goes on from CAKRRX010000066.1 coordinate 4,135, forward strand.
TACCGGCGCAAAAGTAAGGCCCGGTGCCAGAGTAATTGACAGTGTTCTTATGCCAGGTGCCATTGTGGAAGATGGTGCAGTTGTGATCCGTGCGCTTGTTGCCAATGGAATTACCATTGGAAAGAGTGCTTTGGTAGGAAGTGCAGATAGCGAACACATCGAGCTTATTGCGAAACGTGTAAAGGGGGCCGAATAATATGTATAAAGCATTTGGAATTGTAAACTCATCATCCAGAAATATCCGGGTTGAGGGACTTGAAGATTACCGTCCCATCGGAGCCTTCTCTTTCCTGGGCAGATATCGTGTTGTCGACTTCCCGATTTCCAATCTGAGCAACAGCGGCATTGACCGTATCCAGATCTATGTACAGGAAAAACCCCGTACACTGGTTTCCCATATCGGTACCGGACGTCATTATAATATCAACTCCAAGAGCGGTAAGCTGCAGATTCTTTTCTCTGATGCAGATCAGAGAAATGCAATCTATAATACCGATATTGCTGCCTATTATGAAAATCTGGAGTACATCGAAAAAATGCATCATCCATATGTGGTAATCACACCAAATTATATGGTTTATTCTGCTGATTTCTCCAAACTGATCGAGCAGCATATTGATTCCGGTGCAGACATCACCCTGCTTTATCATTCTGTAGATAATGCAAAGGAAGCTTACCTGAACTGCAATATCCTGACTTTGAACAAGCAGAAGGGTGTTCTCTCCATTGAGCCGAACCACGGCAATGCAAAAAGCCGCAATATTTTCATGGATACCTATATCATGAAGAAGGAGCTGTTTTTGGATCTGATCCACAAGGCAAGAGCTATTTCCTCTGCATTTACACTGACGGATATCATTAACGAGCTTCACAATGATCTGGATGTGCGGGGAATTTCCCATCGTGGTTTCTTTGCTTCCATCACAGATTTCCAGAGCTACTATGATTTCAATATGCAGCTTATTGATATCAAGACAGCACAGACTCTGTTTGATCCGGAATGGCCGATCTACACCCGTACCAATGACTCCTGTCCTACTCATTATTACAATACAGCTGTGATCCGCAACTCTGTTGTATCCAATGGCTGTCAGGTAGAGGGAACCATTGAGAATTCCATCATTGGACGTGGCTGTGTAATCCACAAAGGTGCTGTGATCAAGAACAGTATCGTTCTTGCAGGCACTGAAATCGGAGAGAATGTCCATGTGGAAAATCAGGTAGTGGACAAAATGGCTAAGATCCTTCACGTAAAAGAAGTGGTATCCCAGCCAGGCCTTCCAGGATATGTGAAGCGAGGAGACACCATCTGATTCTATCATTTGCTCCCAAACCTTCCCAAAAGATATATATAACAAAAATGTCCGAAGCAGTTCACCTGAATTGCTCCGGACATTTTTGCTCTAACATCATTTTATGATACCAGTGTCAAAAGGTCAAAAAGCTGTTCGTGCTTGCACGATAAGGCGTTTTGACCTTTTGTCACTCATATCATTTTATTATTTCATTGAAAAGTTCCTGCACTTTTCCAGGACCGAATCTGACGGAAATATCCATCTCAAGCTTCACACCGGCCAGTTCCGCCAAATTCATTTCATGAATCTTTCTGCGGATCTGCTCCAGAACTTCTTCTGTGGAATCCCTGTCTGTGTCAAAAAACACGATTACAAAGTCATCTCCTGCATAACGTACCACTTCCCCTGCATCTTCCACAATTTCCCGAAGCGCCTGCCCTATATAGCGAAGGACATCATCTCCCGTCTGATGGCCAAAGGACTCATTGATCTTCTTAAAGTCTCTGATATCTGCCAGTGCAACTGCAGAGACCGATTTCCTCCTGCACAGCTGCTCTGTATAATAATGTCTGTTATAAATTCCGGTGCCCTGGTCAATATAATACTTTTTCTTATGGAGATGGATAGACTCCAGCACTTCATCTCTTGAATATCCCTGGGGAATAAAGGTATCATCCAGCTTGTTCACCAGTTCCATACAGCAAGGGCTGCCATCAATCTCTACATACATGGCAGTTACCTGATAAATATCTTCCTGTACCACCTCGAATTTCATCAGCCGCTCTTTTTTGCGAAGACACTTTGCGGAAATACAGTTCTCACACCCTTCGTTTCGATTCCAGACTTCGAAGCAATTGTATGTGCTTTCCCACACCCGTCCCCCTCGCTCTACATGGATGATTTTTTTCCTGATGGGATCCACATACCGTACCAGGTCATAGGTAATGTGAAGATACTGCAGAAGGATCCATGCCTCTTCTCCTGAAATACCAAAGCCGCTTACCTTTAAGCGGTCATAGAATCTGGAAAATTCAGAGCTTCTGCAATGAAGCCTGCCTGCATCACTTACTGCACTGACGATCTCATAATCCGCATCTGCATCTGTAAGCATACCAACAACCCCTGTATACTCTTTCTTTTCATCTGATGCCCAGATCACTTTACAATCGCAGCGATATCGTTCCGGCTTCTTGCCATCCTTTGTCTGAATATCGCTCACAACCACAGGATTCTCCTTCGTGGCATTACGGATCTTCTTCAAAAGACAGTTCAGGGAATTCTCTTCGACCAGATTCTGAATGGTTCCTTTTTCAAGAGGAGACAAAACAGGGTCCATCATCCCGCTTCGCTTTACTCCTATTTCATTCAGATTCAGAAGAGGCGGAGAAACTGTGTAGGTGAAAACAATATTGGAAGATTTTCCTGCCAGAAACTGAAATCTGGCCCTCTCGTATTCAAGCATCTGCACAATTTTTTCGGAAGATTCCATCTCATAATCATGAAACCGGTTTGCCATATTCAGCATACTGCTGCTGTCACAGGGAATTCCGGATTTCACATACATCACTTTCTTAAGCTGAGGTGAAATTTCCACCAGACACTCCAGCAAAAGCGTATTAAACACCCCGCACTGTCCTGCCAGGATCATCTCTATAGCTTTGTCATGGGAATAGGCATCCTTGTAACACCGCTCACTTGTAAGAGCATCATATACATCTGCCAGAGCCACCGCCTGTGCAGAGATCGGAATTTCTTCTCCTTTCAGACCATCCGGATATCCGCCTCCATCATATCGCTCATGATGCCAGCGGCAGATTTCATAGGCAGTCTTCACCAACGGATCATCCTTCTGGTCAATAGGAAGCTGCTCCAGCATGTTTGCCCCTGCCATGGAATGTCCTTTCATAATGGTGAATTCCTCGGCAGTAAGTCGGCCAGGCTTATTCAGGATCTCATCTGGAATGGTGATCTTGCCAATGTCATGAAGAGCAGACGCTGTACTGATAATGCCAATCTCTTCCTGGCTGATGGTATAGGGGTTCTCTTTCATCTCAACCAGATGACGCAAAAGCATATCTGTGATCACCTGAATATGAAGTACGTGAAGTCCGCTCTCACCATTTCGAAATTCTACAATATGGGAGAGGATATTGATCATCAGCTTGCTGCTTTTCTCGCTCTCATAAATCTGATTGCTTACAATACTCCTCATGCGCTTCTGTTTTGCATTAAGCAAAATGGCATTTGTAACACGCCTGCGAACCATATGAACATCAAACGGCTTGCCGATAAAGTCTGTCACTCCAAGGTCGTAACCTCTCTTGATATAGGCAGGTGAGTCCTCTGAAGATATGATGATCACCGGAACATTGTCAATCCAGTGTTCCTTATTCATATATGCAAGTACCTCAAATCCATCCATCTGAGGCATCACAAGATCCAGCAAAAGTAACGAAATTTCTTCTACATGCTTCTGCAGACAGTCAACCGCCTGCACACCGTCCTTCACCTGTATGATCTCATATTCATCTTCCAGAATTGATACCAGAAGCTCACGGTTCATTTCGGCATCGTCTGCAATAAGAATCTTCTGTTTTTGCTGCGTCAAATTGTTCATATGTATCACCCTCTGCAGATGTGGTTACCCCCCCCACACTGTTTTTTTCAATTTTATCCGACAGCTTTTTAAATCTGGGTGCTATCACTTTCACTCTACCATTTCCGAAAAACGTTGTGCTCCTCTGTCAGAAATCCTTGTTTTTGTATATGGGAACCCGGCAACAGAACTGTCAAGAGTATTCAGATATGTACTTTTAGTTTATCAGTCTGCTACAGCAATGTCAACTAGTACAGCGAAAATTAAGTATCTGTTAGTACAACGAAAATTAAGTATCTCCTTCACACTCTTGCACAAAACCACATGCTATCTTATAATAGTCACAAATGTTTTTGACACTTTTCTTAGGAGGCGCGAAAATGCAGATCACAAGACCTGATTATTATAAAAAATTTTCCTGCATTGCTGGAGCCTGTCCGGATACCTGCTGCGCAGGATGGCAGATCGTCATCGATAAAAAAAGCCTGGAAAAATACCGTCACATAAAGGGGCCTTTCCGAAATCGTCTTCACAATGACATAGACTGGAAAGAGCAGGTATTCCGGCAATATGACAGACGCTGCGCTTTTCTCAATGAAGAAGGGCTCTGCGATATTTATATTGAGACCGGCAAACCCATGCTTTGCGATACCTGCCGCAAGTATCCCAGACATATCGAGGAATTTGAGGGGTTACGGGAATACTCCCTTTCTCTTTCCTGTCCGGAGGCAGCCCGGATCATTCTGGAAAATAAAAAGAAAGTGTCTTTTCATACAGCAGAGGTTCCTTCTTCAGAGGAAAACTATGAGGATTTCGATTATCTGCTTTTTTCTGCTCTGATGGACACCAGGGATTATTTTCTGGAGATCCTGCAAAACCGGCAGATTCCCATGAAGCTCCGTCTTTGGAAGCTTCTTGCTGCAGCCCATGATTTCCAGTGCTGTCTCGACAAAAATGAACTTTTTCGCTGGGAAGAAATAAGAAACCGCCACGTCTCTTCCGGCTATGGTGAAGGTTTCACAGAAAAGGTAAACCGGCATATTTCCAATAAACTCCCCCGGGAGCAGCTTCTGATCCGAATGTGGCGTGCCATTGTACCGAAAATGGAAGCCCTTCGCCCTGACTGGCATGACTTTCTCAGGGAAAAGCTGGAAAGGCTTTATTCTGAGGATGCAGCCCACCAGACTACAGATTCCTGCAAGCAAACCTGTACAGATTTTGAAAAAGCTTATCCTGACTGGAATATTCAGGAGGAACAGCTTCTTGTCTACTGGATCTACACCTATTTCTGTGGTGCTGTTTATGACGGAGATATTTTTGCCAAAGTAAAACTGGCTGTGATCTGTACCCTTCTTATTCATGAACTGGACATGGGAATGTATGTGAGAAATGGCCGGGTATTCTGTCTGGAGGATCAGATTTCCATCTGCTATCGTTTTTCCAGGGAACTGGAGCATTCTGACCTGAATCTCAATGCTCTGGAGGAAATTCTTTCTACGGATAAGCTGTTTTCACTGGGAAATTTGCTGCGTATCTGTTAAGTAATACTCTTGTGGGAGGAACTTGTGATGTCATTAAATAAACTTATCATCCGTAACGCTTCTGCCGAAGATGCCCCGGCTCTTCTTAGCATCTACGCACCTTATATAGAGCATACAGCTATCACCTTTGAATATGAAGTTCCATCTTTAGACGAATTTCGCCAGAGGGTCCTTCATACTCTGCAGCAATATCCTTATCTGATAGCCGAAAGGGCTGGCCGGATCATAGGATACGCCTATGCCAGCCCTTTTCATCCCCGCGCTGCCTACCAATGGGCAGTAGAAACTTCCATCTATGTAGAGCAGAATGAGAAGCGCTCCGGCGTTGGAAAAGCCCTTTATGCAGCCCTTGAAAAAGCGCTGAAAGCCCAGAATATCACCAATCTCAACGCCTGCATTGCCTGTCCCAAGGTGGATGATGAATATCTTACCAGAAACAGCATCCAGTTCCATGAACATCTTGGCTATTCCATGGTCGGGGAATTCCATCAGTGCGGATATAAATTTGGCCGCTGGTACAATATGGTGTGGATGGAAAAAATGATCGGTGATCACGTGGAAAAACAGCCGGCTGTGATTCCGTTCCCTAAGCTGAAGATCACAGAATATTAAGTAATATCTCCATATTTTAATAGGTATGATACACGTCAAAAATATGTATGCCATCAGCCATCGGAGAATCTTTTTCCAATTTCAGAATCACTGGCTTTTTGTCTGTGACAGCGAATACGTTTTCCTGCCAGATAGCATTTTTTGAAATTCCTTCCACCATACAATAGGGGACGAAACTTTTCGCCTGGATCTCCACACTTCCGTCTGGTTTTTCGGTTACTTTCAGCTGTGGATCTTTCAATTCCAGATATTTCATGGGAACAAACAGTTCAAATTCCTTCTTATGAATAAGTTTTCCACGATCCATATATTCATATTCTGCCACCAGAAATACAGATTCCTCTCTTCCACGTATCTGGTCACGGTAGTCCTTTTCCTGTATGCATTTTGCAGTCAGGGCAGGGATTTCTGCCTGTACCTTTTGTTCTTCCAGCACCTCAAAATCCAGCGTCTTTACAGAAATTCTGGCTTTTACCTGGACCGGTTCCAGAGTTTCATTGGAAATCCAGAAGCCCATGCGGCTTTCCTTTTTCTCGATACTTCCTGCCACTCTGTCACAAAAGGCTTTTGCCATATAATGAAGAGCCTTGTATCTGCCATAATAGTCCATGCTGGACCAGGATGCCACCGGCCAGTTGTCATTAAACTGCCAGTAAATACTTCCCATACATCTGCCACGGTTTCTCCGCCAGTGTTCAGTGGCAGCTTTCATTGCGTAACCCTGTAAGATCTGGCTAAGAAACACCAGACTTTCCAGGTCTTTTGGATATCGAAAATTTTCGGAAAGATAGTACAGGATTTTCCCATTTGCTGCAGGATTTTTCTGGTGGCTTTCCATCACTTTCGTAAACAGGTTTCGATCTTTTTCCTCTGTAAAAGTCTCAATTGTACGGATGGATGGAAGAGACTGGAATCCAAATTCAGAGCAGAAACGGAAATAATGCTTCTGATACTCGCTAAAGGGCTTCTGTCCGTGCCATACCTCCCAGTAGTGGCAGTCTCCTTTTGCCTCGCTGTCCGGCTGGTCAAAGCTCCCTCCTGAGGAAGGAGAAGAAGGCCAGTAAAAGGTATCCGGAGCTACTTCTTCCACAACTTTCGGAAGAATGTATTCAAATTGAAGGAGATAGTCCCGCTTTAAGGACGGGCAGTGATCTTTCACTTCATTCCACCCAACCCAGGCGCTTTCCATCTCATTGTTTCCGCAGATCAGCGCAAGGCAGGCATGATTTCGGAATCGTTTTAGATTATCTCTGGTTTCTGCAGTGATATTTTCCTCAAATTTCGGATCAAGGTCATATATATTGCAGGCATACATCAGATCCTGCCATACCAGTATTCCATATCTGTCGCACAGATCATAAAATTCTTCTGATGGGTAATAACCGCCGCCCCACACACGAAGACAGTTAAAATTGGCAAAAACAGCAGCCTTTACGTCTCTTTCCAGAACTTCCGGAGTGATGTGGGAATAAAAACAATCGTCAGGAATATAGTTGGCGCCTCTTGCAAAAATTTTCACGCCGTTGACTGCAATGGCAAATTCCTGGCCCCACTGGTCTTCCTCACGGGATACAGTCATGGTACGTAAACCAATGTGGTAATCCTTCTGATCTAAAATCGCAGTTCCCCTCTGAAGCAGCACTTTTAATACATAAAGAGGCTGACTGCCATAGCCATTTGGCCACCAGAGCTTTGGATCTGCAATTTCGATTTCAGTGACATAATGATTCTCTTTTTTGGCTGTACTATTCTTTTTATCTGCTGTGCTTCCCCTGTATAATAATTTTCCTTCCGGGGAATACAGTTCCAATGTCATGGCTTCCGCTTTCAAGATCTCCGATTCAACTTCCAGAATGACTTTTCCATTTTCGTGCTTCTGACGAATCAGGGTATCTCCCAGTCTTGCAAAGTCATAGCTGCACAGCTCTATTTTTCGGAAAATCCCCACATCCGGAAGCTGTGGGCCCCAGTCCCAGCCGAACATGCTGTGGGCTTTTCGGATATACTGCGCTCCTGGGAGTGTGCCGGTATTGATGAAATGAATTTCTCTTTCCTTTCCGGCCTGGACAGACTCCACATACCGGATTGGTGAGGTAAAATGAATTTCCAGCTGATTCTCACCTGGTTTCACCAGTTTTTTTACCGGATAAGAAAAAATCCGGTGCATATTCTCTGTATGTCCCAGCTTACATCCATTCAAAACAATGTCTGCAATGGTGTCAAGACCATAGAAGGTCAGCAGAATTTCTTCTTTTTCATACTCCTCTTCTGATACCTGAAAGCTTCCTCTCACGTCAAAATCATTTCGAAAAAATTCTGTCCACTGGTACTCATTTGTTCCAAAATACGGATCCGGCAATCTCCCTGCTTTATAAAATACATCCATCGCAGAGCCAGGCACAGACATGGGATACCAGACATTTTCCCCTGAAACAGAAATTTCAAAATTTGTGCTGATTTTTTTCCTTATCATATTGTGCTTTACTTCCTTCCTCTATCTCCCATTCACACTGTTCACAAATACCAGATAACATCCAAAGTCTCCAATCCTTTTGCGATTTCCGGGATCTTCCTCAGTGTATCCCAGTTCGTCTCGCCAGGAGGCTGTTTTACCCTGCATTTTCAGATATCTTGCCATCATATTAAATTTCACGATCAGGGCATCATGGCAGGAGGTACGGCGAGGATCCATTTCCATTTTCTGTTCCCGGTCCATCAGAAGCCATTTTGCACGGATTGCACCGTATTCATTGGCTTTTTCCACTAATTCCCCATAGATCTCCAGAGCATCCGGATCTGTCCCGATCTCTGTGATCATCTCCTGATGAAGGCGCTGCATGGTTTCCAGTGAGAGGCTGTCATGCGCTGTGAGATAGTCATCGTATGTTAAGATCATAACTTGTATCCTCCTTTAGAGTCTGTTTGAAG
>CAKRRX010000067.1 GCA_934394595.1 uncultured Blautia sp.
TACTCAAGACAACCAACTAGCTTAGTTATCTCTCGTCATTACTGTTATAAAAAGTTCATTCTTTTGAATGATGATTCATTTAGAATTTTCGAGAATCGTATGTGTTTCACTGTTTAGTTATCAAGGTTGTTTGTTGTCTTTCCGACAGCTTGTTTATATTACCACAAGTTTTTTCATTTGTCAACAACTTTTTTTATTTTTCTTTTTCTTTTTTTAGAGAGAGAAAAAAGAAAAACCCGCTTCGTTTGAAGCGAGTCTTAGTATATCATTGTATATTCTATTCGTCAAGCACTTTTTTCACTTTTTTCAAATTTCCCTGAATTTTGCTATTTTCCATAAAAAACACTCATAAAGACCTTTATAAAAATATTTTTATCATACAGAAAATTCAGGAACTGGTCTTTCTTTACCAGCTCTAATCCAGTCTGACCTATAGATGTATTGCACAGTAATGTGAGGATAACAAACGCAATCCAGATAAAGATCACGCACTTTCCTCCGCCGACCACTGCTCCCGCCAGCTTGTTCAGCCCATTGATCACCGGCAGCTTTGACAGGATCCCCAGCACATAACAAATCAACCGTAAGCCCACTGCAGAAATGAAATATGACAACAGGAAAGACAGGCCATTCACTACCATCACCGCCAGCGAATCTGCCACATAATCAGTAAAAGAGCTTACCGCAAGATAGCGATATGTTTCCACTGTATTATTATTGATCAGGTTCTGTTTCAGCAGATCCGGAATATTAAGATTCTCTACTATCTGATTCTGCTCTTCCCGGTTGATTCCGGTTTTTCCCTCCAGCTGGGTCGTTACGGTCTCTGAACAACGTTCCCGGATCTGTTCATATACAGGGGTATACTCCCTTATAAAAGTATTGACATAGGGATTTATCCCCCAGACTATAAGAATTGAAAAAATCATAAAAAATGCCGATACCAATTCCTTTATCAAGCCTTTTTGATATCCCTGGAAACAAGCAGCCACAATCAATGCTATTACTACAAGGCCGGGCAAGGTCCAGCTTAATTCCATTTCGTTTACTCCTTAGCTTAATTTTATCACATTTACGCCAGTATCCAGGACAAGCACATATCTGTTCCAGCCAAGCTTAAAGAAATCACTGACTGTCCCATCTACTGTTCCGTAATATTTCTCTTTTCCGCTTGTAGACAGTATGCACAGCTGGGAGCTGTTATACATAAGAATATATCCGTCACTCATCTTGATCGTCGTATAAGGAATGTTAAAATCTTCGCTAAACTTCAGCTTACCGCTGGTAGAATAAACTTCCATTGTATACAGCTTATCCTTGCTGTCGTTTTTGAATACAAGCCCAATATTTTCATCGTCATAAAATGTGCTGACAATTTCCTTATCGACTTTGACAGTGGTACTCTCCTTGGGAATCTGTCTTCCTGTGTACAAAGTAAAACCATCATCCCTCACGGCTACTGCAGTGTTTCCCAGATACTGGATCTGTGGAATCACAGTTCCCACATAGGTATATCCACTTACAATACGATCATCCTCGCTCTGTCCTACTTCGCCAAAATTATAAAATGCCACATAGCTGGTGGTCTCCCCATTGTCTACATACTGATACGCCACCATCATCACAACGCCATTGTCTGCCAGCGTAACATCCATAGGATATCCCGGATCCTGAATATTGGTCTGGTTCTCTGCTACAAGACTGCCATCCTGATCATAGAAATTAATCCAGGTATGATCCCCTCCATCCAATATCACAGCTGCCATTCCAGTTCTGGAAACTTTTGCTTTCACAATGCTGTAAGGAGTGGTAACAGTCCCCGTAACACCATTTTTGTCCAGAAAAACCATTGCCGTACCGTCCCGGTCTGCAATAACGGCTTTATCATCACAAATATCTGCAACAGGATTATGCATCGTATAAGTCTCTGACCAGACAGTATCCAGTTTACTGTTTGTCACAGACACCTCATCTGTGCTGTAACGCAGGATTTTTCCCGACAGATTGGCATATCTGGTAGCAACTATATCTTCCTGTTCACTGGTAGTCAGTACCTTATAGTTCCGGTAACTTTTATTTTGCATGTAAAAAACAGCTCCCAGAATTATGATTGCCACTGCCAGAACCAAAGCTACGGGTCTAAGCACCGCCTTCTTTTTTCTGATAACAGCTTTCAGCTTTCTCCTTATGTTTACCCGGCCTGATGTACCCGACTGCATTTTTTCCAGGCGGTCACGCTCCGCCATAAGCCGCTTTCTTCTCAGTTTTTTCCGTATATTTCTGAATGTATTTGCCATATTCAAACCTTACCTTATTCTCTATTTACCAATCTCCTGCAGCTGTACAGCCAGGGGCAAAAGCATCCAAAGCCTTCTTGCCCCTGACATTTGACCTTTATTATAGCACATTCACTTAAGGTAATACAATCACCTGCCCTGGATAAATCACCTGGTTTTCCGTAAGGTTATTCAAACTGCAGATTTCTGCAATGGCATCCATATTTCCATAATGAGAAAGACTGATCTCATAGAGCGTATCTCCCGGTTTGATCATATAAGTCTCATGAACTTTGTCAGACGAAGTTTCCTGCGTCTGATTCTCAGCCAATGTTCCTGCTGCTTCCGTTTCTGTCCTTCTTTTCGCTTTTCTTTCATCAGACTCCACATTTACAGTATTCTCATCCTGGACTTCTTCCCCCGTTTCATCCAGTATCACCTGATCTTGCGAGCCATTTCCACCTCCCGTCTGATCTTCTGTTGTCCACTTTTCCTCCTGCTGTGTTGTGTAATCTTCTTCTGCAGCTACAGTCTGGGACTGTGTATAATCCTGTGGTTCCTTCCTTGCCAGTTCTGATGTTTCTGCTCCTTGTTCTGCCTGAACCTGCTCATTTTCCTGGTTTTCCAAAGATTCCTGCTGTTCTTGGCTGTCATAAAAAGCCGGAGCAGGACTGACTGTTGCTTCCCATTCCTGATTTTCTGCTGCCGCAGTTGGTGAAACATTTTCTGACAATTCATCTGCATCAGCCTTATCTGAAATCACAGATACAGTAGCTTCGGCCTGTTTTTGTACATAACTTCTGTAATTTCTGTAAATCCCAGCACCCGTAGCAAAAATCGCCAGGATCAGGCAGGCTGTAGCAGCATAGGAAAAAACAGAGGGCTTCTCCTGTTCCTGCGGGAGATTTTCCTCTGTTTTTTCTTTTTTCTTATTAATGATCTTTCGGAAGGACTGTACCGCTTCATCCTCTGCATTTTCTGTAGTTTCTGATGAAAATTCCTTGTTTTTCTCTATCATGTAGTCCTGCATCTGAGTATTCTTTTCGTAATAAATGTAATAACCTCGCTGCCTGGTCAGATAACCGTTTTCATAGCAGAAAAAAGCATCTTCTCTTTCAATTGGCTCCATCAGCATCAGAACCTTTTCTCCGCCAAAATATCTCAGGTGTATTTTCGTCAGCAGTTCATTGGTCTCCAGGTATAGCTGAGGTCTGGCAAAAAACCACCCCACGATCTCCTGATCTGTAAAATAATGGCTTTGCTGTTCCTGTATTTTTGCCCACACTTCTTCAGAAAAATCAATGTGTTCCGCTGTCACCTGTGAATCATCCAACATGATCGCACCGCGTATGAACACGTAAGTAATTCCATCATTCCACTTTATCTCACCCGTAAACACAGCAGCTGTACCGCTTTCCTTTCTGCTCTCCCCTCCTGCCAGTCTTCCAAGAAATGTATAAACATAATCTTCGATATAGATTCTGCTGTTTCCCCCGGTAAATCCGATCTGCCGTATATTTCGCGGAATGGAAAATAACCTTTCTTCTGTATCATTTTCCGTTTTTTCCTCCTTGTAGATTACTTCTATCATAATCACATCACCCCTTCGGGTACCAGCATATCACAGACAAACCGCAGATTTTAGCGTATTTTAAAGGCTGTTTCACAGAATTTAACGACACATTCTGCAAAGTGCATATTTTCCCCAGATCTGGGATAAGATGGATTATGTACAGAATTTCTCAGAAGTGATTGCCGCTTTCTTAATTTTCACTGTACTAGCCTTTTGACCATAACATATCAACAATCAGGAGATTTTCCATGGCCTTTTATATCAATACTCTAAAACAGAATTCGTCCCAGGAGATTGCCCGGCTTCTGGAAAAATGTGTCCGACGGCACCGCAAGCCCTGGTCGGAAATAGTTTTCCTCTGCATCGGAAGTGACCGGGTCACAGGAGACTGCCTGGGACCTTATGTAGGCTACCGGCTCAGTCAGCATCCACTACCTGGGATTTCCATATACGGAACCCTGGAGCATCCGGTACATGCTGTCAATCTGGAAAACGCACTCTCCCATATCAGTCAAGCCCATCCTTATGCCCTTGTGGTTGCCGTAGACGCCTCTCTGGGTGAAAAAAAGCACCTGGGCTACGTAACCATGGGAAATGGCCCGCTTTACCCAGGTGCTGCCGTTCAGAAGGAGCTGCCGCCTGTGGGGGATATTTATATTACCGGGATCGTAAATATTTCGGGGATCCTGGAATATCTGACTTTACAGACTACACGCCTGTCTACTGTCATCTCCCTGGCAGATACCATTGCTCAGGGAATCCTTGGGAGCTTTCCCGGGAAATTTATATAATTTTCCACTAGTACAGCGAAAATTAAGTATCTGCTATATTGACGCAGGATGGTTTTCTCATATGCAAGGCGGAGGAATGAGGCGTAGCGGTGGCTACGGCGATTGACGACAACGCAGCATATGAAAAATCAGACAAGTCAATATGGTGGTTACTTAATATTCGCTGTACTAGTTACGACAACTAAATTCGTACAAAATCTTCTGCAAAATAAGACCCATGGATTGTGGGAATGATTTTATCTGTAATAAAAAAAGCACGGCCTGCAAAACAACACAGGCCGTGTACATATTTACTATGAAAGTCCCGGACGGTAGCCAAGAATGAGCCATGCTTGCATGAGCGAATTCTTGGATATCGAACGGGCTAGACCGTATGAGTAAGTAGAGCGATAGCCCGGATTACGAATGCGGTCGGCAGCTGTGGGAGCGCCATAGGCGCGGAACAGCTGACTTTCATATATGGTGATGTCGCCAACAGGCGACATGTCCGTTTTAGATAAATTCTTTAATCTGTTTGTAAATACCAGCTGCATCAAGACCATACTTCTCAAGAAGTGCAACAGCAGGTCCGGATTCACCGTAAACATCATTGATACCGATACGTTTTACAGGTACCGGTGCTTTCTCAGCCAGGCATTCGCATACTGCACCGCCAAGTCCACCAATGATAGAATGTTCTTCAACGGTTACAACCTTGCCGGTCTCTTTTGCTGCAGCAACCACAAGCTCCTCATCCAGAGGTTTGATGGTGTGGATATTGATGACTTTCGCCTCAATTCCCTCTTCTGCAAGCTTTGCAGCAGCTTCCAGGGAAGCAGATACACAAAGACCATTTGCAATAATGGTAAGATCTTTACCCTCGCGAAGGACAATGCCTTTACCAAGTTCAAATTTATAATCCGGTTTATCATTGATCACCGGAACAGCAAGACGACCGAATCTCATATAAACAGGTCCAACATGCTCATATGCAGCTTCTACCATTGCCTTTGCTTCAATATCGTCAGACGGGCATGCAACAACCATTCCCGGAATTGTACGCATCAGGGCGAAATCCTCGCAGCACTGATGGGTAGCACCGTCTTCCCCAACGGAAATACCACCATGGGTAGCACCGATTTTTACGTTCAGCTTCGGATAACCAACAGAGTTACGAACCTGCTCAAAAGCACGTCCTGCTGCAAACATGGCAAAAGTACTTGCAAATGGTACTTTTCCTGTAGTAGCCAATCCGGCTGCAATTCCCATCATATTACACTCTGCAATACCACAATCGATGTGGCGCTCCGGAAATGCTTTTTTGAAAATTCCTGTCTGAGTAGCTGCAGCAAGGTCAGCGTCCAGAACGATCAGATCCTCATGTTTTTTTCCAAGTTCAACAAGAGCATTACCATAACTTGCTCTGGTAGCAATCTTCTTTACTTCTGACATAATGCTTCACCTACCTTCTCCAAATCTGCCATAGCCTGTGCGTACTCTTCGTCATTCGGGGCTTTTCCGTGCCAGCCCACCTGGTTCTCCATAAAGGAAACACCCTTACCTTTTACGGTCTTCATAATGATAGCGGTAGGCATTCCCTTGGTAGCTTTGGCTTCATCCAGGGCAGCGCGCAGCTGTGCCATATCGTTGCCATCGGCAACATTGATCACATGGAAATTAAATGCTTCAAATTTCTTGTCGATAGGATATGGAGAGCATACATCCTCTACATTTCCATCGATCTGCAGACCATTATTGTCCACGATCACAACAAGATTATCCAGTTTTCTGGCACCTGCGAACATAGCGGCTTCCCATACCTGTCCTTCCTGGATCTCACCATCACCAAGAAGTGTATATACGCGATAGTTCTCATCACTCAGTTTTGCAGAAAGTGCCATACCTACTGCTGCAGAAATTCCCTGTCCAAGGGAACCGCTTGACATGTCAACACCCGGGATATGTTTCATATCCGGATGTCCCTGAAGGTAAGATCCAAGATGGCGCAGAGTAGTCAGATCCTCTTTCGGGAAATATCCTCTCTCTGCCAGCACAGAATACAGGCCTGGTGCTGTGTGTCCTTTGGAAAGGACAAAACGGTCACGGTCAGCCTTCTTCGGATCCTTAGGATCGATGTTCAGTTCCTCAAAATAAAGATATGTAAACAGATCAGCAGCTGATAAGGATCCGCCCGGATGGCCGGCTTTTGCTGCATGAAGTGCAGTTACGATATCCTTACGGACTTCGTTTGCAATTTTCTGAAGCTCTAAATTCTCCATTATGAATTCTCCTTTTATTATTCACCAAATACTGCTTTATAATCATTCTGGAATTTGACGATTCCTGCGTCAGTCAGTGGATGATGAGTCATCTGCTCAAGAACCTTAAATGGAACAGTTGCAATGTCTGCACCAGCAAGAGCGCACTGGGTAACATGCATTGGATGACGAACGCTTGCTGCGATGATCTCTGTATCAATGCCTGCTACAGCAAACATGTCAGCGATCTGGCGAATCAGCTCAACGCCGTCTGTGGAAATATCATCCAGTCTTCCAAGGAATGGGGAAACATAAGTAGCACCTGCTCTTGCAGCCAGAAGTGCCTGGTTTGCACTGAAGATCAGAGTTACATTTGTCTTGATTCCCTCTTTGGAAAGAACCTTAACAGCTTTCAGGCCTTCGCAGGTCATTGGAATCTTAACAACCATATTCGGATGGATCTTAGCGATCTCACGGCCCTCACGGATCATTCCCTCAGCATCTGTAGTAGTAGCTTTTACCTCTCCACTGATCGGTCCGTCAACGATCTCGGTGATCTCTTTGATAACTTCATTGAAATCTCTTCCCTCTTTTGCAATCAGGGATGGATTTGTAGTTACTCCGCAAATAATCCCCATATCGTTAGCTGCTTTGATATCCTCTACCTTCGCTGTGTCAATAAAAAATTTCATGATTTTAACCCTCCTGAATAGATCTCTTAATGTGATGATTCTATTATAGCAGACTAAGAAAACAGGTCAAGCCATCCTGTGTTTTATTAATAATTTTCTTATTAATAAATATAAAGTTTTATTAATGTTTTTCTCAATCGTCACATTCTTATCAATTCAGTTTTTGCTGTAAAAATCAGTTTTTTCTAAAATTGCAATCTGCTCTTTTCCAGAATTTATTATTAATATTTCTTTTTTGGTTATTTATTTAAAACTTATTTTTCGTCATTTTTACCAGAACATGTGTCCGGCTTGTCAGTCCTTGCGTACCCCGTTGTCCGGCGTACCACTACCTTGGGTGTATACTCGATGTTGTAAAGGCTGGTGGGGCGTATTCCCTCTCCGAACCTGCTGACTGTATCGATCTTGCGGATAATAATATCACAGGCGTCCCTGCCTTTCAGGGCTACGAAATGATCAATAGTCGTCAGAGAGATTCTGCGGATCCCGGAGTAGAAAATATTATCACAGCCGATGACCGACACATCCTTTGGAACCTTTATTTTCGCATCCTGCAGTGCATCCACTGCGCCAATAGCCATCATATCATTCTGCCCGGCAATTGCGGTAAAAGGTTTTCCATCTTCCAAAAGAGATTTGGTCAGTGCATATCCCATGGAATATTCCGAATCCGTCTTTGGATTTTTCCGGTCTACTGATTCATCTGCGGCCTTTATGATCACATGTCCATGAAGACCTTCTTTTTCAAATTCCTTCACAAACCCATCCACGCGCTTGGAACGCTGCCACTGCCGCCTGGTAAGAGGCGGGGTGATAAACGCCACATCCCGATGCCCAAGATCCAGCAGGTGTCTGGCCATAAGTCTTCCCACCTCGGTATTATCCTGATTAATGGCATCTACTGTAGAAATTTTTTCTTTGTTGCTAATGATCACCAGTGGAATATCTCTTGCCATTTCTTCCACCTGAGCCAGATAATCCGGATGGGGATTGCAGGCATAAATGATTCCCTGGGGTGCCATGGCCCGGATCATCCGCAGATACTTTTCCTCCAGTTTCGCATCTCTTTGGGTATTACAGATAAACACACCATAGCCCCGCTCATTTGCCACTGCTTCAATTCCCTGAAGCAGCAGTACATAATAAGGGCTTGTGATGGTAGGACAAAAAACAACGATCAGTTTTTCTTTTTTGCTTTCTTTTTTGTTCTTATGACCCGGCAGGGTGTAGCCAAGGTCACGCGCGGCTTTTTCCACCTTTTCCACGGTTTCCCTGGAAAAAGAGACATTGTATTTATGGTTCAGCACCATAGATACCGTTGCCTGGGAAACGCCTGCTTCCCTTGCCACATCAGAGGATGTAGGCTTTTTTCGTGCCAAGGCACTCACCTCCAGTCGCAGTTTTTTATCACAGCTCCACTCTGCCTTCCAGTGCGCGAAGCAGTGTCACCTCATCAATATACTCCAGGTCACCGCCTACCGGAACTCCACTGGCAATACGACTCACCTTGATTCCGGTAGGTTTGATCAGTTTGCTGATATACATGGCTGTGGTCTCTCCATCCAGACTGGAATTGGTTGCAATGATCACTTCTTTTACATCTCCCTGAAGACGCATGATCAGCTCCTTCAGGCGGATGTCATCAGGGCCTATGCCAAGCATTGGGGATATAGCCCCATGAAGTACATGATATACCCCTTCGAATTTGCCTGTTTTCTCATAAGCAGCAAGATCCCTGGTATTTTCCACCACCATAATGGTCGTATGATCCCTTTTAGGGTTGCTGCAGATGGGGCAAAGTTCTTTGTCCGTAAGGGTATAACAGCACTTGCAGTACTGCACATTGTTCCTGGCATCTGTGATGGAACCAGTAAGCTGTGCCACCTGCTCCTTTGGCATGTTCATAATATGAAATGCCAGACGCTGGGCAGATTTCGCACCAATTCCCGGAAGATGGGAAAGCTGCTCGATCAGCTTATTGATATGACTGCTGTAGTATTCCATCAGAACGGAAGGCCTCCTCCAAGGCCTCCCAGTCCACCGGTAAGTTTGGACATAACAGCCTGATTTTCCTGTTCAACCTTGCGAAGTGCCTCATTGGTCGCTGCAACGATAAGGTCCTCCAGCATCTCAATATCATCCGGATCTACTACTTCTTCTGCAAGCTTCACCTTAGTCACTTCTCTCTTACCGGAAATCGTCACCTCCACAGCGCCTCCTCCTGCTGTGGCAGTAAACTCTTTTTCCTCAAGAGCTTTCTGATTTTCTTCCATCTGACGCTGCATTTTCTGTGCCTGCTTCATCAGATTATTCATATTTCCCGGCATACCCATGCCTGGAAATCCTCCACGCTTTGCCATTGCAAAATCCTCCTTGTTTTTTTGCTGATACAGGAAATCCATTTATTCACTGTACCAAATTCAGTCTATGTCATCCGGATCTTCTTCTATTACCACATCCATGTGGATATTTTCCCGGATAGCCTGATCCACGGTTACCTGCGCAAGATTGGTCTGATTATGTTCCCGCGCAACCAGCATTTTCAGTTCCACCTCTTTGCCTGTCTGTGCTGCAATGATCCTTTTCAGTTCTTCCTCTGCCTCAGGATTATCCACATAGGTCTTGCCAAGAAAATCCTGAAATTCCACATACAGTACTGGAGAACCTGTCTCACCATTATATTTTGGAATAGATTTTTGCAGCATCTGCTTGAACATGCCGGTGGTCTGTCCTATGATAATCTTCCAGCTTGCCACGATTTTCTGCAGGTCCTCCGGTGCTGCTTTTGCAGGCTTCACAGGCTGTTCTGCTACTCCCACAGCGTCCGGCACAGCTGTCACACTGCCTGCATTTCCCTGCTGGACGATCACCTGCTGCACAGGTCTTTCCTCCATACGTTGCTCCAGTACCCTGATTCTGTCCAGGACAGAATCCAGGTTAGTTTCCATAGCAGGACGGCACAGCTTGATCAATGCAATCTCTATCAGGACTCTTTTTTGAGTGGAATACCGGATCTGACTGGACAGGTCTGATAAAATACGGATATAACGCATCAGTGTTTCCACATCTACCATTTCACTTTCTTCTCTGAGAAGCTTCAGGTTCTCAGAAGACACATCAATGGCCTCTTCCGGATTCTCTGAAGTCTTCACCAGAAGGAGATTTCGCAGATACCAGGTAAAATCTCCCACAAACTGTCCCAGCTCCCTGCCGCCTACGATCAGATCTTCCAGTGTGCGGATAGCGCCTGTCACATCGCCTCTTAAAATCTGGCGGAGAAGATGGCTGAACACTTCTGTGTCAACTGCGCCCAGCACTTCCAGCACCTTATCATAGGTCAGTGTCTCCCCCAGATAAAATGCAATACACTGGTCCAAAAGGCTCAGTGCATCTCGCATAGAGCCATCGCCGGCCTTTGCCACATAGCGAAGTGCTTTTTCTTCAGCCTGGACGTTCTCGATCTTAAGCAGCTGATCCAGCCTGTCTGCAATAGTATCGATGGAAATACGGTGAAAATCGTATCTCTGACATCTGGACATGATGGTGATGGGAATCTTGTGTGCCTCTGTGGTGGCAAGAATGAAGATAACATAAGAGGGAGGTTCCTCCAGTGTTTTCAGCAGGGCATTAAAAGCCCCGGGTGAAAGCATGTGAACCTCGTCTATAATGTAAACCTTATATTTTCCCTCTGTAGGGCGGTAGGCCACCTCCTCACGGATCTCACGGATATTGTCAACACCATTGTTGGATGCTGCATCGATCTCGATCACGTTCATGGAGGTTCCGGCCTGTATCGCCTTACACATCTCACACTCTCCACAGGGGCTTCCATTTACCGGATGCTGGCAGTTCACCGCCTTGGCCAGGATCTTTGCCACAGTCGTCTTACCGGTACCACGGGTACCGCAGAACAGATAGGCATGTCCGATACGGTCTGCCTTGATCTGGTTTGTCAGTGTGGTAACAATATGATCCTGTCCCTTGACATCGTCAAAATTATCCGGCCTAAATTTCCGGTAAAGAGCAGTATAGCTCATCTATGGAAAACTCCTTTCTGATAACAGGAATCAATCTCCAAAGCTGATGCCGATCTGCTTGGCAGCCTTCACGGTCTGATCTTTCGGAGAAACCATCTTAAGCTTACCTGCGCAGTCTGCCAGAGGAACTCGCTTGATCTTGCCGTTTACCACACCGATCATAATGCCATACTCACCGTCAAGGATCGCCTCTGCAGCACCTGCACCGATTCTTGTGGAAAGTACGCGGTCATATGCGCACGGTGCGCCGCCGCGCTGTGTGTGTCCCGGAACTGTGATACGAACCTCTGCCCCCAGCTCTTCTGTGATTCTGTCTGCAATTTCATAAGAAACGGAAGGATACTTCTTGGCACGTTCTTCCAGCTTCTTCTTGTAATCTTTCCTTGACAGGACTGCATCTTCTTTTGAGATGGCACCTTCTGCCACTGCAAGGATGGTAAAACGCTTACCTGCTTTGGATCTCTTCTGGATGGCAGCTACTACTTTCTTAATATCATATGGGATTTCCGGAATCAGGATAATATCTGCACCTCCTGCAATACCGGCATGAAGTGTAAGGCTTCCTACCTTGTGTCCCATTACTTCCACAATAAACACACGGCCATGAGATGCTGCCGTTGTGTGGATGCAGTCAATTGCATTGGTCGCAATGTTCACTGCACTCTGGAAACCAAATGTCATATCGGTACCCCAGATATCATTATCAATAGTCTTGGGAAGGTGGATGATATTTAATCCCTCTTCTCTTAAAAGATTGGCTGTCTTTTGCGTACCATTTCCTCCCAGAATCACCAGACAATCCAGGCAAAGCTTGTAATAGGTCTGCTTCATGGCTTCTACCTTGTCCAGCCCTTTCTCATCCGGGACACGCATCAGCTTGAACGGCTGTCTGGATGTGCCCAGGATCGTGCCGCCCTGAGTCAGGATTCCAGAAAAATCTTTGGATGTAAGCATACGGTATTTTCCATAGATGAGTCCTTTATAACCATCGTCAAAACCGTAAACTTCCAAGTCATCAATACTGTTGGTAAGCCCTTTTACCACACCTCTCATGGTGGCATTCAAAGCCTGACAGTCACCGCCGCTTGTCAATAAGCCGATTCTTTTAATCATAGTACCCTCCATTTCCGTGCCTTGTCATTTGCACCTTTTAGTCGCATCAGGTATGTCCATGTCTGCAAAATACAGACAAAGGCTTGCGTTTAATTATTATATAATATTTCACAGTTTCACACAACATTTAATTTTGAGTTTCTAACTGCGTCACCCTCGCACAGGCAAAATCCATGCAAAATTCAGCTTCCAAAATTTCCAAATATCTTGACAAATACAAGAAAACAGTCTATACTTAAATTCCGCGCAGCCGGGGAGATAGCGGTGCCCTGTACCTGCAATCCGCTACAGCAGGGGTGATGCCAAT